>CALVHK010000025.1 GCA_944327405.1 uncultured Bacilli bacterium
TCTTTGCTCGCTTTTCCTTTACGAACAAACTCCATAATTTTGAAGGCTTTAATTGGTTTCATGCCATTATACATTAGGTAAACCATAATATCATCACGACATCCAATAACATCACTAAAGGGAACAATGTTATTTCTGATTAACTCTTGGGCATTGCCTAGCCATACATCGGTACCATGAGATAGTCCAGATATTTTGATTAATTCGGCAAATGTTTTTGGTTTGGTATCCCTTAGCATACCAATCGTAAATGGGGTTCCAAATTCCGGTACTCCAAGTGTTCCTGTTTCATTCATGATTTGTTCTTTGGTTACACCTAAAGGCTCTGGAGATAGGAAAATTCCCATTGTTTCTTTATCATCCATTGGAACTGTTGTAACATCAATACCTGTTAAATCTTGGATCATTCGAAGTTGGGTTGGATCGGTGTGACCTAAGATATCTAGTTTTAATACGTCTTCATCAATGGCATGGTAATCAAAGTGTGTGGTACGCCATGCTGCATCAATATCTTCGGCTGGATATTGGAATGGAGTAAAATCGAAAACATCCATGTATCCCGGAATAACAACGATTCCACCTGGGTGTTGACCGGTTGTTCTTTTGACTCCCGTACAACCTTTGGCAAGTCGCTCAATTTCGGCATTATTCAAAATGATTCCTTTTTGTTCGGCATAGCCTCTGACAAAACCAAAGGCTGTTTTTTCCGCAACGGTACCAATCGTTCCAGCTCGGTAAACATTATCGACACCGAATAACACTTTGGTATAATCATGTGCTGCTGCTTGGTTTAGATCGGAGAAGTTCAGGTCGATATCTGGTACTTTATCTGCATTAAATCCTAGGAAGGTTGCAAATGGCATGTCTTGACCGTCTTTTGTCATCATCGTTCCACACTTCGGACAAGTCTCATCCGGAAGATCGAAACCACTTTTATAAATGCTTCCGTAAGATACGCCTTCTTCATTTTCAAAACTAGAATATTTACAATTTTTACAACGATAATGTGGTGGGAGAGCATTTACTTCGGTAATACCCATCATGGTAGCTACAATACTGGAACCAACTGAACCACGAGAACCTACTAGGAATCCATCATCATTACTTTTCTTAACGAGTTTTTGGGCAATTAAATAGATAACGTCGAATCCGCCACCGATAATACCACCGAGTGTTTTCTTTACTTTTTTGTCTATATCAGCAGTTGGATCGGTATCTTGGAGGGTTTTTAATTCTTCTTCTAAAGCATGCTTTTCTTCGTCACTAGCTGTTTTTAACTTTTCTTCTAACTCTTTTATTTTGGCCTCATGTTCTTCGGTTAAGCTAATTACTAATTCGTCTTTTACTACCTTACTTACTTCATCAAAACCTTTTAATATTGTTTCATGAAGGATATAGAATGATTTTTTCGTTAGTTCATCCCCACTTAAGTGTTCCTCACGTTCTAACCTTGATTTAATACTTTTTAAGACTGATTCGCCATATAATTCGTTAGCAATTCGCTCTTCGATATTTAAAGGAAGTGGGTTGCCATACCAATCGGCTGCTTTATTATAGACCATTTCCGTTACGGTTTCGACGGAATTTTCAATCCTTGGTGAGAATGGTACACCACCCGTTTGAATGATGACTTCTACTTCTTCAATCATATCTGCTATTTTATTGGTATTGGTAACCACAATTTCATATGCTAGGTCACTACCTAAGAATGAGAATTCTTCTAACATTTCTTTCGTTGTACGAATATGCATTTCTGGTTGCTCGATTCCTCTTTTATTTAACGGATGAAGTTTTCCATTAGATTTTTGAGCTATAATGATGTCGCGATAAATCTTGTCTTTTGGTGTTAAGTAGTGAGCATCACTGGTTGCTACTACAAGTTTTCCAGCATCACGAGCTACTCGAATGATTTTCTTTAAATGTTCTTCTAAATCATGCACAGTTTTAAAGCCACTGGATTCCATCCCTAGTAAATGCTTCATCACACTAATGGGTTGAACTTCAATGTAATCATAAAACTGCATTAAATTTGTTAGCTCTTCATCATCTTTGGTTTTTGCTTCTTCAAATATTTCGCCATTAATACAGCCACTGCCAATTAAGAGTCCTTCTCGAAGTTTTTTTAGCTCTCCTCTTGGAAGTTTCGGTTCACTATTTCTAAAAAGGTAGGTTGTGTTGGCATAGCTAATAATTTTAAATAAGTTTTTTAGTCCTACTTTGTTTTTCACTAAACAACATAAATGGAAAGGATATGAGAACTTAATTAATTCACTAATATCTACCGAATTAAATAGCTTGGTTGTTGTTTCAATATTCCTAGAATCAAGTTCTTCACACATCTTATGAAAAGCATGAGCTGTTCCTTCCGCATCATAGTCTGCTCTATGATGAGCATCTTCATCCCATTCAATTTTATATCGTCTAACTAAAGTTGTTAACTTGTGATTGGGCCACTCTGGATGAAGCATACGAGCCATACTCATGGTATCTAAGACCGTGTTGGTAAACTCACCAAGACCATATTTCGTGCAGGCTGCACTAATGAAGCCAATATCGAATTTTGCATTATGGGCAACCATTGGTGCATCACCTGTCCATTCTAAGAATTTCTTGGTGATCTCTTCTTCACTTTCATGGCCCTCTAGCATATCATCGGTAATGCAAGTCAAATCCACAATCTTTTGGGGTAGCGGTCTTTTCGGATCAATAAATTCATCAAAGCGATCCGTAATCACACCATCTTTTATTTTTACAGCACCAATTTCAATCATTTGGTCTGATCCGACATAAAAACCAGTGGTCTCGGTATCAAAGACGACATATTCTTGATGTAGTAAATTATATTCTTTTAAATTAAAGATAAAATCAATGTCATCGTTTACAACATTTAGTTCTGCTCCATATAAAACTTTGAAACGGTCACTACCCATTTTCCCTTTATTCACATCATTTACCGCATGGAACAAATCTGGATAGGCTTGAACGGCATTATGATCGGTTACCGCGATCGCTTTATGACCGAGTTTTAAAGCATGACTTACTAATGATTTCGCTTCAATGAGGCCATCCATGGTACTCATCATAGTATGGGCATGTAACTCTACCCTTTTAATCTCTTCATCATCAGTAATGCTTTCTTCTTTGGAATCAATGATTTCAATGTTCCATAATTGTAAAACCATTTCATGAGAATAATTGTCAAATTCAACATTGCCATTAAAACGAAACCAACGTCCCTTTTTCATTGCTCCTTTAATACCATTTTTAATTAAAGCAAATTCTTTTTTATTTTTCTTAAATACTTTGGCAAGAATACTACTTGTGTTATCACTGATCTTTAATGTCATGATGTTGATGTTATCCTTTTCAAGTAAGTCATCCCCGAAAACATAAGCTTCTACGGTTATGTTTTCGGAGGCACCTAAAATATTTTCAATTGGAGTAACAACACCTTCAACGTGTGATCCTAAAATGATGTTAGGGTCTTCGTTTTTCGCCACAATAATTTCGCGGTTATCTATTTTTTCAACATTTCTAACACTCATTGCTAAGCACTTGCTGTAAGAATCAAAATCAACATTTCCATTCAGCCTGAACCATTCATCTTCTTTGAAAACATCTTTTATTTTGGCATATTCTTCTTTATCCTTTTGGAAGATTTTCGCAATCATGCTTTTCGAATTATCATTGATATTTATCGTTAAAATATTAATATTTTCTCTTTCTAAAGAAGAAGTAGATTCAATGTATCCTTCAATGGTTATGTTTCTACCAACATTATTAATCATAGAAATACTTGTTGGTTCTTTCGTTATGGCTTTCCCTAAAACGATTGATCCAGGAGTGAATTCTACTACTTTTTCTACATATTCAATTGGGGCTTGGACTTTATCTAGCTCTTCTTTAATATTCTTACGTAATTCTTCATTTAGTTTGGTCGTAATGAAATAATCTTTTAGACCATAAGATGTCAGCACTTTACGAATATTTGCTTCTTCTTTTTTAATACTTTCTTCTTCAGATGGACTCATGACTTCAAAGATGATAATATCATCATCAATTGTTGGTTCACATTCCAGCAAACTAATTAAAGAAGGTTTTTTGCTTGATAATCTTGCCATAATTTCTTTGATGTAATTTAGGCAATCACTTTCAGTTACTTCATCATAATCCATGATAATATTACATTTATAAACACCATTAATCTTACTTTCTTTGGCATTCATGAGTTCATCTACTTCTTTGATTGGTAAAACAGAATGAGAATGAAGATAAACGTTAAATACCTCTTGTTTTTTGTTTAAAACTACTTTTTCAATTTCTAAACCATCAAAAGCATTTGATTCCGGCATAAAATTGATACTTTTGAAAAAGGAATGGATGTCATGCATTTGTACCACCTACTACTTTCTGTAATCCATTGATATTGATTTGATAAGAATCAAACCGTTTTTGAACGATTCCTTGAATGATAACGATATCATTAGGTTTTATATTTTTTATTAGAGAATAACCATTTGGGAATAAAACAAACTCAGAAGTTCCTGTTTCATCACTTGCGGTAATAAAAGCCATGTTATCCCCTTTCTTGGTTTTAATCCCCTTTATTCTTTCTACTAAGACAACACATTTTACTCTTTTATCAAAATGCTTACTGATACTTTCAAGCTTCATAATACTTGGATCATTATATTTACTTACTGGGTGATTGGTAACATAAAAACCGTAAGAAGCTAGCTCTTTTTCTCTTAAAACATCACTTTCATATTCGGGATACTCTTCTAATAACGGCTTCATTACTAGTGATGCATCTAAGTCACTAATTAGACTGGCATAGTTTATGGCGGCATCTAAATTTTCGGTCATTGTTCTTTTGGTTAGGCCAAAAGAATCTAGGGCTCCGGCATCAATTAGGGAAATAATAGTCTTTTTGTTATTGCTTTTTCCATAAACCCGTGAGACAAAATCTAGATAATCTTTAAATACACCAAACTCCGTCCTTTCTTCTAATATGGCACTAGATGCATTCACTCCTAGATTTTTGATACTTCCCAAAGGAATCATTAAAGCATTACCACTTACTTTGTAACTAGATCCAGTTTCATTTATATCTGGCTTTAATATTTTAATCCCGGCTTTTTTGGCCTCATCCATGTATTCTTTCGTTTTAATTTCACTACCCATACTCATATTTAGCAAATTGGTAATAAAATAGATTGGATATTTTACTTTTAAATAGGCCATTTGATAACCTATAAGGGCATAACTTACCGAATGAGCTTTGTTAAATCCATAGTTGGCAAACTTTAAAATTAATTCATAGATTTCTGTTGCTAACTTGCTCTTGTAACCTCTTTTTACCGCATTATTAATAAAGTGCTCTTTATCTTCTAATATGACACTTTCTTTTTTCTTCGACATTGCCCTTCTGATGTTATCGGCCTCAGCATAAGTATAACCACCAATTTTTACTAATATTTGCATTACTTGCTCTTGATAAACAATAACCCCGTATGTTTCTTTTAAGATTGGCTCTAAATCCGGATGCAAATAAGATACTTTCTCTTGCCCGTGTTTTCTTCTTACAAACACATCGATATTATTCATAGGTCCTGGACGAAATAAGGCAACACTTGCCACTAAATCCGAAAAACTGGTTGGTTTTAGTTTTTTCATTAAGTTTTTCATCCCACTACTTTCATATTGGAATATTCCTTCGGTATCTCCTCTCGAAAATAGGGCAAATATTTCCGGATCATTTAAATCGATTTGATTTAAATCTAAATATGAGCCCGTACTTTCTTTAATTAACTCAAGGACATTCGCAATAATCGTTAAGTTTCTTAGGGCTAGAAAATCCATTTTAAGAAGTCCCAGTGGTTCTAAATATTCCATGGTTACCCCAGTCATGAAAAAGTCGTTGTTTTTGTTTAGAGGAATTACATCGTCTAGGGGAACACTTGATATTACAACACCGGCTGCATGGGTAGAAATATGTCTTTTTAATCCTTCTATTTTTAAGGCAACTTGCACTATTCCCTTTAAATTAGGATGCTCACTTAAAAAGGCTTTTGTCTCTTTTTTCCCTAGGTTTTCTTTTAATGTTGTTTTAGCATCAATTAGACTGGTAAATCGGTCCATCACTTTTGCATCAACATCAAAAATTCTTCCACTATCTCTTAAAGCTTGTTTGGATGCAAGAGTACCAAAAGTCATGATGGGAGCAACATATTTATCTCCATATTTAACTCTAACATAATCGATGACTTGACCGCGTTTGGTGTATTCAAAATCAATATCGATATCGGGCATACTAATTCGTTCCGGATTTAAAAAGCGCTCAAATAACAAATTATATTTGATGGGATCAACCTCAGTTATACCAATCGAGAAACTTACTAAAGAACCGGCTGCACTTCCTCTTCCAGGTCCTACTAAAATCCCGTTTTTTTTGGCATATAAAACATAGTCATAGACGATTAAAAAATAATCGATGAATCCCATCTTTTTTATTACTGATAATTCATAGTTTAATCTTTCTTGGTAAACAGCAGGAATGTTCCCTTTTAATCTTTTGGCTAGACCTTTTTTGGCTAGAGAATATAGGTATTGGTAGGAATCAATATCCTTATTATATATAGGAATGTAGTTTCCTTTTTTTGCTATATCCAAATTGATATCACTTATAAATTCTAAAGTAGATTCTTCGTCTTCTTTTTTTACGTTTAAGGCTAGATAATCACTTGAGTAATCTTTATTTATAACACTAGCTAATACCCCTTTATCAATTGCTTCTAAATATCCCAAATAAATGGTATCTTCACTTTCTAGACACCTAGCTGGACGTATAAATACCACATTTTCCGTTTTTAGTAATGCTTCTATTTTTTCGGTATCATTTTGATAAGATAAATAAGCATCGGAGTATTTATCTAACAAGGAATAGCTAGAAAAAGGAAAAACTATTTTTATGTCTTTTAAATAATTATTTAGAGTATTCCAAGTAAGTTCTTTCGTTTCTTTTAAAGTATGAATTTTTAATAAGTTTTTGTATCCCTCGTTGTTTTTGGGGTATAAACTTAGTTCTTCATTATCTATATCGATTGTTAGTCCTATCACTGGTTTTAGATTGTTTTTTTTCATATGGGTGAAAAATTCCATTACTCCATATAAATTATCGTCACAGATCGCACAACTGGTGATATTATGTTTTTTTAAAAAATCAATTAACGTATCCACTTTGATTGTACTTTTTAGTAAACTGTATTCTGTTATCACTTTTAATGGTACTAACATGATATCACCCCACTATGAATATTATAACAAAAATGGTCATCAAAAAAAAGAGTATGTATAACTCTTTATCTAATTTTTTCTTGAATTATCTACTTATTCCTCTATTTAAATGATATTCTTCTAAAGTTAGATTATTTTCTTTTAAATATGTTGCTAATTCTTTTCCTACATATCGTAAATGCCATGGCTCATACTTGTATCCAGTAATCTCTTCTTTTCCTTTAGGATATCTTAATATAAAACCATACTTGTAACAGTTTTCATGAATCCATTTCGTAATCGGAGCATTTTCAGGTAACTCATCAAAATATTTTCCGTCTATTACAATACCACAGTCAATTGCAAGTCCACTTTCGTGCTCACTTGTTCCAGGTAAAGCTACTTTTTTATAGGCTTCTTCTCCCATTTCTTTTATATAATTTTGTAGCACTATTTCTTGATATTTACGAGTTCGATATCCTGAATCAATCCATAATTCATATCCTTGTTTTTTAACATCTTCTTTTAAAAGTTGAAAGGCATTATTTACAATAGAAGATATTTGTAGTTTTGTCCCAGGAATAAAAGGAGTGTAATAAGGGTTTTCTATTTCAATTATTTTAGGTGCTTCATAATCTTCTGGTAAAGGATTGTCTTTATTTACTAATATGGCTATATTAGGAAAATCAAGAGGATTTATTTCATCTCTTTTTGGCTTATTCATTAAATTGCCCATTTTTATTTGATTAGTAACTATATTGTGTAATTCGTTATATAACTCTTCTGTTGGCATATCATTGGTAACATTGTATTTAATTTTAGCTATTAATTCTGGATAATCTCTAAATAAATTGTCGATTATTAAATTAACATCCTCTGTAGTTAAAGGCTCTTTTCGTTTCTTGTTTTGCTCGTCAACAATCATTTTTAAGAAAGATTCAAAAGATGCCGTAAACTTGTTGCGAGGATCACCTTTTTTTACTTCTTCATTTTCTTTTTCTTGATTATTTAATCTTTTGGTTAATTCATCATATATGTAACTAATTACATGAGCATTATAATTGTTAGGATTTTGCAATTCTTCCATTAGTTTTGTGTATGTTGATGGGTTTTCTCTTACTATTTTATCTACCAATTCATAGATTTGTAACACGTCGAATGATGGATATTTTTCGTTAAAATCAGAAACTATTTTTTGAATAAAGTCAGAATAATCCTTAATAAAGTGATAATTTTTTACAAACCTTTCGAATGCGCGCAAATTAGGCTTTACAGTAACATTCTCAAATGTATCAGGATCGGCTAAAGGTCCAATAGGATTAGATCCCATTCTGGATAATTCTACTTGTATATCAATACCATATCTTAATCTTAGAAATTCATTCATATAGCTGTAAGGATCTTCTGATTCAATAATATCATAAGCATTTCCCGATCTCATGATACGAGAAGAAATGTAGTTTTCGATCACTTTTCTTTCATAATCAATATTATATAAATTAATCATTCCTTCTTCTTTTACTGGTCTTTGATACATTTTACCCATAACACTGTGATAGTTAAAATAAGCAACAATTTCCTTATTAGGCTCATGACTTAACGTTTCAAAAAAACTTAATATTGCTACATTTTCAGGCTCAAAGTAGAAGTTTTTCAAATCACGACATGGTGTATTTACTGGTCCGGGTATATCCTTTCTAGTATTAGCATAAGCAAGATTGTTATATACTGGTCCATCTGCTTTTAGCATTTTTTCCATTGCATTATTAAATGGTACATTTTGACTTAAATCAATACCATTGGCATTTGCGGTCCATGCAGCTAAAACACCGATTGGATAATTGTTTTTCTCAACAATATTTAAAACACTTTTCTTGATATCGGGATATTCTACTAAATATTCGTCTAAATTCACATCATCAAATAAAGCTTGATATGATTTCTTTTCTCTTAGAGCACTTTCTGGTAACTCCCCTTTTCTTACCTTAGCAGGTATGGTTGTATCTGCCCTGTAACTAGCCCAATAAGTTTTGGCTTTGGCAATTTTTTCTTCTTCCGTAGTATTTGCGCCTAAATATAAATCTTGCATCGCTGTGGTAATTAAATATCCTTCTGGATTTACCATAGGAATAAAATCGATTGTAAATTCTTCAGGATTAAAATCAGCATTTTGAGCCACATCTTCCATTAGACGAACCACAAAAATTGTAGTGATAATTTCAGCAGCATGATAAGAACCGCTTACTATAATATGTTTAGGCCCATGACCTAATGTATAATGATCAATTGGTAAGTTATAACTAGTCGTGCCAATTGGAGGCATTTTCGTTATTTGATGTTTGTTTTCCTTATTACTCATGATTTGTGCTATTTTATTATTTACATCTTGATAATTTAAATACGCAAATTTTTCCATTTTATTCTCCTTACAACATAAAAATTTTTATACTTTAAAAAAACTTAAATTAATTTAATTTAAGCTCTAGATGAGTATTTACCATCTTTGGTTGATACAATTATTTTTTCTCCTTGATTAATAAATAAAGGTACTTTTACTATGTAACCAGTTTCGATTTTGGCGTCTTTTTGCGCATTATTGGTCGTATTACCTCTTACAGCTGGTTCGGTTTCAATTACTTCATATTCTACTTTTTCAGGTAGAGTAATTCCTAGAATTTCACCTTCATAGTAATCTACTGTTATTTCCATACCCTCTTTGATAAATTTCACTTGATCGCCTAGTACTTTAGTAGATATTTCTACTTGTTCGTATGTATCATTGTTCATGAATACATAGTTATCACCGGCAGAATATAAATATTGCATTGACATACGATCAATATGGGCTTTTTCGATTTTTATATTGGTATTGTATGTATCTTCTGTAATAGAACCAGTTCTTAAATTACGAAGTTTCATTCGAACAAAAGCTGAACCTTTTCCTGGTTTTACATGTTGGAATTCCACGATTTGATATAAATTGTTATCCATGATAATCGTCATTCCGTTTTTGATATCATTGATATTGATATTCATGCTTTCACTCCTCACTCTTTTTAAATATTCCAAATCTTTTTTTCTTTTGTCTTGTCATTGGTTTGGTTGTAGCATTCACATTGGTTTTATTTGCTACAGAGCTACGACCAATAACAGCAATGATGGTCGGATAATTTCTAACTGTTCTTTTTAATGTGTGTTTTACTTTTGACATATAAATCCCCTAACTCTAAATATTTATTATTTTTTCTCTTTTACTATTTGGTGTTTGTGACACTTATTGCAATACTTCTTAATCTCTAAACGGTCAGGAGTATTCTTTTTGTTTTTACTTGTACATCTAATTTCATTTCCACATACAGTACATTTTAAAGTTACATAATTTCTATTTTCATTTTTAGCCATAAAAAGCACCTCCTTTTATAAAACTAGTAGTATTATAACATTTATTTTGTTACTTGAAAAGAGAAAATCGCAGGTTTTATGCTAAATTCATGGTTATAGATCATAAAATTTGGTAAGATAATCGTTAATTCTTCTGGCAATTAGTCGGTTTACCGGAGAACGGTACGAGCTCGAACTATCCAAGTTACTTGTGTTGGGACTTAGAACAACGATCGAATAAGTTGGATTGTCGTACGGTGCATACATGAGAAATGTGTTACTTAGAACGTAAGACTCTAATACACCGTCATAATCATTATCAATGTAGGACTCACTGGTACCTGTCTTACCAGCAGCGCTAATATTCTGATTTATATACCAATATCCCGTTCCACTTTTCATAACACTATGAAACCCCTCTTGGATACGGTCCATATATTTACTATCTAAACTCACTTGATTTAAAACTTCTGGAGTATGCTCTAATATAATTTTGCCGTTTGATTCAATCCGGTTCATTAAACTTAGACTTAGTCTTGTTCCTTCATTTGCTACTGTGTTAATGTATTGCAATAATTCTACGGGTGTGTATAAATCGTACTGGCCAATCGCTAGATTCATTAACAGATCGGGAGCTATTGTTGTTCCTTTTAGGCCAGTAGATTCATTAGGCAAGTCAATGTCTGTTTCTGCTCCCAGGCCAAACTCGGCAAAAGTATTGCGATAAGCATTAAAGTGTTCTAGTGTTGCTTCCGCTTTCATATTATAAGTATAATCATAACCCATGACGCCTAAGGCAATAATAAATTGATAATAGTTCGAACTTAACGCTAAAGCTTGAACGTCATTAAGAACACCTAATCTTCGGTAAGAACACTTCGCTGGAATATTAGATAGTTTGACACAGCTATCAGTCATGGTGGTGCCAATATCGATGACACCTTCTTTGTAACCAACCGCCATAGAAGCACCTTTTACAGCACTCCCTACTGTATATGCATTTTTAATGACATTGATACTAACATCTTGGAAACTTGT
>CALVHK010000026.1 GCA_944327405.1 uncultured Bacilli bacterium
GCATAAAACTGTTGACAACTAACATAATATTTAATATAATTTAGGAGTACTGCTCGTTTAGCTCAGTCGGTAGAGCGCACGGCTGTTAACCGTTAGGTCGTAGGTTCGAGTCCTACAACGAGCGCCATTATGTTAGTTAAGTCCAATTTAGTTGGGCTTTTTTGTTTGGTAAAATAAAGTATTATATCAAAAAAAGAATGAGGTTAGTCATTCTTTTGGAGTTATCTTCTTTTGGAATTTTCAAGAGATAATCTACTATTTATTTCAGCAGTTCGAATATCAATGTTATCTTTCAATTTTCCAATTTTTTGACCGGCATTTAATTCACCAGTATTATCAATCGAACGAACTCCTGACCTTTGCACTGCTAATAAATAGGCATATTCTTTTAACATGGCGTTAATTATTTGAATATAACTATTTATGTAGGCTAGATAAACATTATCTTTTGCTATAACTGCCAAAGATATTATTTTTTCTTTTAACAATTTTAAATTTTCATGGTATGCTCTTGATAGTTCAGCACTTTGAAAAGCTCTTTCTTGTACTGATAAATCCTTGTTTCTCATTACAGATTCACTTAAAATTTTTAACATTTCTAAAGTCATTTTTTGACCATTATAATCTATTAATAATCGTGAATCTTCTCTACCTACTTCTTCTATATACTCTTCTATTTTACTATTTATAGAAGAAAATTGGTCTTGAAAACTTTGATAAATATTTAACTCATTTCTATCATCATTTACACTACTATGAGTCCAATTTTTTAATTTTTGCAACTTAAACATTATTTATCCTTTCCAGGTGGTTTTGCGTTTTTTCTTCTGTCTTGTTCTAACCGAATATTTTGTGCGATGTTAGCAGATTGTGACTCTAATTCGTCTGCCAATTTTGATACATTGTCTGCTTTCAAGTCTCCATATTTATTTTTGAATTCTACAACAGCTTCTAATGAAGGATTTCTTTCCATCTTTTGTTGTACAATAGTATATTGTGATCGAGTATTTGCTATAGTTGGTGCTGCTTCTTTTTCAATTTGACTATTTATCATAAATTTTGTATCAAAATCTGATGATGACATTTGATTTGTTGAGACAGCTACTATGTTCTGCCCGATTTTTTTGATTCGCTGTTGCATATCATTATTTAATTCATCTGCTAATTTGGCATCATTTGCATTTCCAGAAGACTTTAATGATTCGATAATCGCTTCCGCTGCACTAAGTGAAGTTGTCTCATTAATTATTACATCACCGCTAGAAGTATGAATAACCTTACCCTGCTCGCCTTTTCCATACATACTAAACAAGTATTTTTTATCTCTTACGAAGCCTTCACTAGTAGATTTAACAGCTTTTGCATCTTTCATAAATGTGTCAACTTCGTTTTGTAATTGTTGCTGAGCTTCAAAACTTCCACTAGCCCATCCTTTTAAGTCTGTTATTTTGTCTTTACCCATTTGTGCCATATATTTTAGTCTTCCACCAGCAGCTTCCACATTTGCCCTGCTACTTAATGTTGCTGTAGCTGCAGCACCCGCATTTTTAGTAATATCACTAAGCTTTTCTGTCTTTCTACCTTGCCATGCACCTCTAGCACTTCCACTTAATCCAGCTGTTAAACCTCTTCTAATTCTTGTTCTAATTGGTTTATCTTTATCATTAGCAATACTTCTAATTGCGGCAGTAGCGCCACCACCAACTGAAGCAGCCATCATGCCTATGCCTTTTATAAAAGTTTTTCCAAATTTACCACCATCAAGTCCAGTAATATCTTTCACAATTCCTGGTAACTGTTTCATAAATAAAACTAAACCTATTATTAAGAAAGCCCAAGCTAAAAAGCCAATTATTAATCCACCACCTTGTTCGAATGTGGATAAAATATTTCCTATATTATCTTGTAAAGCCGTTATGATTAATATTACAAAAAATAATACAGCTAATCTAATAAACAACTCTAAATAAGTCGAGATGCAAGCTTTTACCCAATTGCTAAATACTTTACTTCCCTGTTCTCCTGGAATTAACCTTGCTAATATTGGAATAGGCGCTAGTAGTTGAAAAGCTGCTAGTTTAATTGACCTAATAGCTATTTCTACACAATATGTTATAAGTACAAATAAGACAAATATTCCCGCGGCAGTAGATATAAGCCAAGTATAATCTATTTTTCCTAAAATATCTTCATTTAAGGAAGATAACATTGAGAATGATCGTTGTTCTCTCATTATTTCCCAATATTCAGAATATGTATAGGCATCGTTTCTTACCATAACTTCTACGCAATCACCTTCAGATAAATTACTTGTTACGAAATATTGACAATAATTATTCTCATCAGAAATCGGATGAAAGAAAGCTTGAAATACTCCTGCAGCCATATAAAAGCCACCGTCTTCTATATCACTAGCACTCGACGAAACATTTTCAGTACCTAAAATGATACTGTTTAGCGTTCCTTGAGTTAAGAGTGCATTTTGGAAGCCCATTGCAAATGAGAAAATACTAGGTGTTAAAGCTATTAATGCTACAGATATTAAAACATTAAATACGATTTTATGAGGAGGATTTTTTCCTTTTAATAAATCGTCTGGATTAACCAAAGACTTCAATAAAGAATATGCTAAAAGAAATAGCATAACTACGCCAATGATTATATAAATTCTGTTTACAAAATTATCTAGGACTGTTGTATCTTCAAATATATTTACTCTTGCTAACACTAAAATGATTCGATACACAAAATTAATCAAATTATAAACAAAACTATCTAATGTTAAACATATCCATAGTAAACCTTCTTGTATTGTTTCAAGCATAGTTTTTTACCTTCTTTCTACATACTAATATCAATATCACAAACTCCATATCCAGATATTCCAACTAATTCTAATACAAACTCTATTAAAGTAGGTAAAAGAAATATAATTACAGCAATTATTATTCTTTTAACAGTTTTTTGAGTTGCTTTTTTCAAAATATCCTGCTCGCTTACTGCTACTGCTTTTGCGTACTCAACTATTGTTAAAATTAATAATAATACAATTGCTCCATATTTAATTAGGTTAAAAGCGCTATGTAAATAATACATAGGAGAATTAGGATTTGTAACAGATCCTAAATATCCAACACAGCTTTCTTCAGTAACTATGGGAATAACCGTATTTGTTGTTGCATTCATCACATAAGTTTCGGCATCTGATTCTATTTGTGCTTTTAAAGATGTTAATCTAGCTCTTTCTTCATCAGTTAAGTCAGGTGATTCTAATCTTGAATCTATTATCCCTATAGCCGAGTTGCTTGCTTGTTCTATTTTTGTAACTATGTAATTATTATAAGCTTCGGTATTTTTTATAAAATTGTAAACACGGTTTATCGTTGTAGTATAAGAGCCCACAATTCTTAATTCTAAATTTTCTATTAAATAATCATCTGTTGCTCCTGTTATTTCTTCTTCTAAATCATGTATATCAAAAGATTCTAACTCATCAACATTTGAAATGCTATAATTATAATTGAAATTAGATAAGGTATTTGCTACTGTGTCGTTAATATCATATACTTTTTCGCTTTCTCCATCAAAATGTCTTCCTGTTGTTTCAAGTGCTGCCGAACAATATCTTCCATCACTATCAAAACAAACTTCAACTGTTAATCCGCTTGTTTCAACATATCCGTTTTCTGGGCAGACGGTATTAGTACTTGATAACCCTGCTATATTATAATAAACAGGCTTATCATTTTTATATTCAGCTGCATATTGAAATCCTCTATAATATCTAACGACAAAGCTGCTATTCTCAATGCTATAATAGATTCCAACGTCATCTCCATCATTTTTATATTGACATATCGCAAGATAGTTTTCTGACTCTAAAATATTGCCATCGGAAATTCTCCCGGCAAATGCGCTACCTATATTACTAAAAAATAGCACCATAGTCAAAATGATTCTAATAATTTTTTTCATTTTAATCACCTACCAATGAAGTACAGACAGACGAATCTGTTGGTTCTAATAAACAATGAGTGCATGTTGCAAAGTCACCATTATATAAATCACCGCCGTTAATTAATTCCACTATTAAATTAATTATTGTTGGCACAAAGAAAATAATGATACCTGCTACAATCCGCATTACTAATGTTTTCATTGATTTTTTTATTTCATCATCTTTACTAGCAATTACTGCTTTTCCTACATCAATAGATCCAAATATGATTAAGATTATAGGAATTAGTATTTTAGCAAAAAAGAATACCCAACCAATGGTTGTAAATACACCTAGTCTTGAACCAGTACAGAAGTTTTCAACTACTTCTGATTCAGTATTGTTATTGCCTGCATCGGGTGTGCCTCCGGTATTTCCTTCGTTATTGTTATCGTTTTCTTCATCTTCGTTATAGCCAGGATTACCTTCAAAATCAGTTGTGTTTGGAGAATAAGACAAAGATGCTCCATTACAATTAGTGCCAACAGAACTTACAATCGTTTTCCCTCCATTTGATGACGATGTGCAAACCTTTAAGCCATCATTTCCATATTTGGTACATGTAAAGTTTCCGTTTTCATCTAAAAAATCAGCTGCTGTTAGAGTTTGGCTAACATTTGAAATATCAAAATTATCTGCACCATAACTTCCTTCTGTAAATCCCATTTCACAAACCGGTTTTCCATTTACAATAGTACATACATATTTATGAGGAATTCTAGTATAAATACAAGCATTTCCATTATAAGCAGACAAATCAGTATTTACTTCTTCTTGAAATTCACTTTTCATAGCAGGATATTGATTGATTGTTAGTTCTCTACTACCTCTTACATAATTTGAAGCAGCTGTTTCCGAATCAAATATATTTACTATAGTATGTTCTACTGTTCTTACATTTATTACTGCATATATTGTGCTTCCTTCTTCACAACGTTCTATAAAATCAGCATCAACTCCTAATGTTGGCCCATTTCCAAGGTCTGCAAATATTAAATTACCACCTCTTACTTCACAGTCGACAGAACCCCCACTACTTGTACTACATTCTAAATATTGGCTTTCTGTTCCAAACACACATGTTGCAGCATTCGTCACATTTATAAATAGTAAAAACATAATTGATGTAAATAAGATGTACCTAAACCCTTTCATAAACTCCTCCAATATATATATTAAATAATTGTTATTTAAAATTAACCAATCTAATTATACCATTGTTTAACACAAAAAAAAAGAATTTTATTGCTTATTTCATCATTTCGAGTATATAATATAGTAAAGTTATGAGGTGAAATGGATGAAAAAAGAGTTAAAAGATTATAAAAATATTTATATGATTGGAATTGGCGGCGCTAGTATGTATAGTATAGCGGCGATGCTTAAGAATGACGGAAAAAATGTTAGTGGTAGTGATATGCAAGAATCAGATCATACTAAATATTTAGAAAGTATCGGTATACCTGTTGCAATTGGACATGATATAAGCTATGTTAAGAATGCTGATTTGGTTATTTATACGGCAGCGATTAGTAAAGACGACGAAGAACTCGTTTGTGCTCATAATCAAGGTATTGAATGTGTTGATAGAGCAGAGTTTTTAGGAGAGTATACTAAGTCTTATGAAAACTTAATCTGCATTAGTGGAACGCACGGTAAAAGTACAACGACAAGTATGATCGCTTCTATTTTCTTGGAAGCAGAGTATAATCCGACCGTTAATATTGGTGCTGCTTTAAAGAAAATTAATGGAAATTATTATATTGGTGGCAAAAAATATTTTATATTAGAGGCTTGTGAATATGTTGATTCATTCTTACATTTCCACCCTACTAGCGAAATTATTTTAAATATAGATGATGATCATTTGGATTATTTTAAAAATATGGAAAATATGAAGAAATCTTTTCAAAAATACATTGATTTATTACCACAAGATGGGTGTTTAGTATTAAATCGTGATGATGAGAATATAAGTGATCTAGTACCACATAACAATCATGTTCTAACTTATGGAATTGATTCTCTTGCAGATATAACCGCTAAAAACATAAAAACCTCCAAAATGGGATTTCCTACTTTTGATGTTTATTATAAAAATGAATTTTATGAGACAATTACTTTGGGTGTGTTAGGTCGTCATAACATTTTAAATGCTTTAGCTAGTATTGCTATTAGTATCAATTACAATATTGACAAAGAAAGTGTAAAAAAAGCACTAAAAGAATTTAGAGGTGTTGGAAGAAGATTCGAGTATTTGGGTGAATATAAAGGAGCACACTTCTTCGATGATTTTGCTCATCACCCTACCGAAATAGATGCCACTTTTGAATCTAGTAAAGCGATCGATCATCACGAGACTTGGGCAGTGTTCCAATCTCACACTTATAGTAGAACCTACGAGCATTTAGAAGAATTTGCAGATGTGTTAAGCAAGTTCGATCATGTTATTATTTGTGATATTTATCCCGCTAGAGAGACAAATATATGGAATGTCAAGGAAGATGATTTGGTGGCATTAATCAAGAAGAAGAATCCTCATGTGAAACATATTGCTACTTATTCTGAAATTGCTAAATATTTGGATAGTCATATAAGGGAAAATGATCTTGTTCTAACTATTGGAGCTGGTCCTATTAATCAAGTGGCAAATATGTTGCTAAAGCAATAAGCTTGGTGTCTAACATCAAGTTTTTTTGTACTTAGATTTATCATTTTACCTTTTCCCTTATTTGTTCTAGTTTGTATGTAAGTGGTATTATTTCTTCACTTTTGATAAAGTTTGCAATTAGCTTATCACTTTCTTTGGTGATGATAATGCCGATTGCTTTGTTATGATGTGGTAATTTTAAATTCTCATCCACTAGTTTCATATAGTATTCCATTTGGGCTTTATCTTCTTTTTTGAGTGATCGAAGTTTCAGCTCTACAACAATGTAACAATTTAATTTAACATTAAATAAAAGTATATCTACATAATAGTTTTTGTTCCCATCACTTAATTTATATTGATGACCAGCATATAAAAATCCCTCACCTAACTGTTTAAAGAAGAATTCAAGATTGGAGAGTATGCTTAGCTCTAAGTCGTGTTCTGAGGTTATTTCTTTATCCACTCCAATAATAATAGGATCTTTCATGTTAGTTGTAATAGAATATTTTGGGTAAATAACAATATCTATTTTATCTGGTCTATTCACTAATCTTTCATAAGAATTCGATTTTATTTCTTTTATTAACTGTCTTCTAGAAAGATTGTTCTTAATGCAGAGATTAATATAATAGTTTCTTTTACTTTCATTTTTAATAGGTAAAAGTTCTTTATAATTTGTCCATGTTAATTTGAGATCCACTGGAGCGCGTTTTGGAAATAAGTTATAAAATTGTCTAAACTTTCTTAAATTAGTAGCATCATACCCTTTGCCATATTGTTCTGTAAGTCTAACAGACCATTTCTTAATTAATTCATTTCCATATTTTGCCCTTGATTCTCCACCTTGGGCTTCAACTATTAATCTTCCCACATTCCAATAGGTAGTTACGGTATCGTTACTTTCTTCTAGGGTTCTTACTCTTTTACTGATTTCATTCTTTTTGATTAAATGTTCTATTTCTTGATAATATGTTTCTTCATTCATTTATTGTCTCCTTTATTTGTTCTAATTTATATGTTAAGGGTATTATTTCTTCACTTTTGATGAAGTTCGCAATTAGCTTATCACTTTCTTTGGTGATAATGATACCAATAGTTTTGTTATGATGTGGTAATTTTAAATTCTCATCTACTAGTTTCATATAGTATTCCATTTGAGCTTTATCTTCTTTTTTTAGTGGCCTTAATTTTAGTTCTATTACAACGTAACAATTTAGATTCAGATTGAATAATAAAATGTCTATATAATAATTTTTATTTCCATCGCTTATTTTGTACTGATGGCTTATATAGGCAAAGCCTTCACCTAATTGTTTAAAGAAGAATTCGAGATTAGCGAGTATACTTAATTCTAAGTCGTGTTCTGAAGTTATTTCTTTATCTACTTCAATAATAATCGGATCTTTCATGTTGGTTGTGATTGAGCGCTTCTTAGGAATTATAATATCAATTTTCTCTGGTTTATCAATGAGTCTTTCATAGGAATTTGATTTTATTTCTTTTATTAGTTCTCTTTTCGATAAATTGTTGGTAATACAGAGATTGATATAATAATTTCTTTTGTTTTCATCTTTGATTGGTAATAAGCACATGTAATGTGACCAACTTAATATGCGGTCCACTGGCTCGCATTTTTGAAATGCATTATAAAATTGACGGAATCTACGCAAATTAGTAGCATCATACCCTTTGCCATATTGTTCTGTAAGTCTAACAGACCATTTCTTAATTAATTCATTTCCATATTTTGCCCTTGATTCTCCACCTTGGGCTTCAACTATTAATCTTCCCACATTCCAATAGGTAGTTACGGTATCGTTACTTTCTTCTAGGGTTCTTACTCTTTTACTGATTTCATTCTTTTTGATTAAATGTTCTATTTCTTGATAATATGTTTCTTCATTCATTTATTGTCTCCTTTATTTGTTCTAATTTATATGTTAAGGGTATTATTTCTTCACTTTTGATGAAGTTCGCAATTAGCTTATCGCTTTCTTTGGTGATGATGATACCTATTGTTTTGTTATGATGTGGTAGCTTTAAATTCTCATCCATTAATTTTATGTAGTATTCCATTTGAGCTTTATCTTCTTTTTTTAGTGGTCTTAATTTTAGTTCTACAACTACAAACGAGTTTGTTTTAAAATTAAATAAAAGTATGTCGATATAATAATTTTTGTTTCCATCACTTAATTTATATTGATGACCTGCATATAAAAATCCCTCCCCTAACTGTTTAAAGAAAAGATCTAGATTAGCAAGAATACTTAATTCTAGATCTTGCTCTGAAGTTATTTCTTTATCCACCTCAATAATAATGGGATTTTTCATATTAGCTGTGATAGAATGCTTTTGAGGTGAAATAATATCTATTTTTTCTGGTTTATCTATTAATCTTTCATAGGAATTTGATTTTATTTCTTTTATTAGCTCTCTTTTGGATAGATTATTTTTGATACAGAGATTAATGTAATAATTTTTTTCGTTTTCAGACTTGATTGGTATAATTTTAATAATGTTAGTCCAAGATACTTGGGCCACTGGCCCAAGTATTGGAAAAGATAAGTAAAACTTACGAAATCTCGATAGATTCGTATAATCATAGCCCTTTCCATATTCTTTTGTTAATTTTTCTGACCATTTCTTAATTAATTCATTCCCGTATTTAGCCCTTGATTCTCCACCTTGAGCTTCAACAATTAATTTTCCTATATGCCAATAAGTGGTTACTGTGTCATTATTTTCTTCTAACTTTCTTACTCTTTTGTTTATTTCGCTTTTCTTGATTAAATGTTCGATTTCTTGATAATAGTTTTCTTCCATCATGATATACCTCCCTGAAGTCCCTTTATATCATACTTTTTCTTTCCTGTAAATATTTTCGATGAAATATGGCCACAATTTTTTATATTCGTGACATCGTTCGACAAAAAAAGACAGATGGATTTCTGTCTAATTCGTATTTTTTAAGAATAGTTCATATTCGTTTAAGATATGTAAAAACTCTTCTTCTGTTTTGGCTTTGCATATTAAATCTTTATATCGTTTTGATTCTTTCATTCCTTTTAGGTAGGCTAGAGCATGAGTTCTGATTTCTAGTAAAGCTAGGGTTTCATTCTTATCTTCTTTTAATAGGTGATAATGGGTTCTTATCATGTCAAGTTTTTCTTGATCGGTTGGTTTTGGAATTACACGGCCATTTTCTAGATATTCTAAACATTCTTTAAATAGCCAAGGATTCCCAATTGCAGCTCTACCAATCATCACCGCATCACAACCAGTAAATTCAAGCATTTCGGCACACTTCTCGGGACTAGTAACATCTCCATTACCGATCACGGGAATCGATACCGCTTGTTTAACTCTTTTTATAATATTCCAATCAGCACTTCCACTGTACCCTTGAGAACGGGTTCTTGCATGTATTGTTATGGCACTCGCTCCAGAACTTTCACAAACTCTTGCTACTTCTATAGCATTAATATGCTCTTCATCCCAGCCACTTCTAATTTTTACTGTTACCGGAACATTTACACTTGCTACAACAGCACTTACAATTTCCTTTATTTTCTCAGGATTTTTTAGTAAAGCACTTCCGGCCTGAGCTCTTAGGGCTACTTTGGGAACGGGACAACCCATATTAATATCAATAATATCGGGATGCATATGCTCTTCCACAAACTTGGCAGCAGCGACAAAAGTGTCTTTATCGCTACCAAATATTTGCTGAGCTATGGGACGTTCTTCATCACTCATTTTTAAAAGTTCAATAGTTTTAACATTGCCATACATTAAGGCATTTGAACTTACCATTTCGGCAAAAATTAAACCAGCACCCATCTTTTTTACAATTTTACGAAAAGATGTATTAGAAATACCTGCCATAGGAGCTAAAACTAACCTATTGGGTATTTGTACATCTTTGATGGTAAAACTATTTTTCAATTACAACCTCATCACCAGTATTTAGAATAAAGCAGTTGGCATCATCTTTGTCAATGTGGATTTCAAGGAAACCGTTGTCACTTACTTTCACAAAAGCATCCATTACCCCACCCTTATCATTATCCACAAGAATGTGAACCATATCTTCATGTTTTAGTCCTAGTTCATCGGCTTTCTTCTTATTCATGTGAACGTGACGTTCTGCTTGAATACATACATTATCTAAAGTAACTTCACCTTTAGGACCTACGATAGTAATTGTCTCACTATCTTCTAGGTCACCACTTTGACGTACTGGTGGGTTAAGCCCTAAGGTAATCGCATCTGTCCTTGATATTTCTACTTGAGTATATTTTCTTAGGGGACCAATTACTCTTACATGAGGAATTTCTGCTTTATCAGTTTTTAATGTTACGGTTTGGAATGAGGCAAACTCCCCAATTTGATTTAATGGTCTTTTGATGGATAAAGGCTCATCAAAAAGTAGATCATAAACTTCTTTTGTTAAATGTACGTGTCTATTACTGACTGCTATTTTTCCTATTATTTTTTCTTCCATTTCTTCATCACTCTTTCTACTATTATATTGTACCAAAAATTTATGAACATAAGAATTAACTTACGTTAATCCGCCGAACCTCACGGTTCGTTTTTTTCTGCTGTATTTTAATACATCACAGACATCATTTCCGAGAGTCGCTCCCGTACTTATTTATTTAATTTATATTTCTATTTTAACTTAATTATTGTAACATTTCAACCCCTCATTTAATATATTTATACTTGCATTGTAATCTCTTTCTATTTCTAACCCACATTTGCTACAGTGATATTCTCTTATTCTTAAATCTTTCATAACTGTATCTTTATTTCCACATCTACTACAAATTTGTGATGAAGCATAATATGGACTTATTTGAATAAATATCTTATTTAACCATAAACATTTATATTTCAGTATTCGTATGATCTCACTAAA
>CALVHK010000027.1 GCA_944327405.1 uncultured Bacilli bacterium
ATGTATGGAATGGTAGGAAATATGGCAATGGACACAGTAGCATATCATACAAGTAAAGGTGGAGTAATTAACTTTACTCGTGCTGTAGCAGCTGAACTAGCCAAATATGGTATTACTTGTAATGCGATTTGTCCAGGCTATTTTGATACCGAGCTTACCCATGAAACACTGATTACGGATTCATTTACAGCATACATGAAAGCAACAGTTCCTCTTGGAAGATATGGTAAAGAGGGCGAGCTTAATGCTGCTGCCATATTCTTAGGAAGCGAAGAGGCAAGCTATGTCACAGGAGTAATCCTACCAGTCGATGGTGGCTACACTTGTGTTTAATCCAAAGAATCTACTAGGAAACTAGTGGATTTTTTTGATTGATGTAATTTTTTCGTAAAATTTTAAAATAAAAAAGGAAATCTGTGATATAGGGGTAATAAATATAAGTAAGGGAGTGTAACTTTTATAATTTTATTGAATGGAGGGTTTATAGTGAAAAATGAAATTATAATATTTGAAAATCAAAATGTGAAACTTGAAGTTAACACGAAAGACGAAACGGTATGGTTAAACCGAGAGCAGATGGCAGAGTTATTTGATAGAGACGTTAAAACAATAGGTAAACATATTAATAATGTTTTGAATGAAGAATTAAAGGATGAAGTGGTTGTCGCAAAATTTGCGACAACCACTAAACATGGAGCAATAGTAGGAAAAACACAAACAAAGGAAGTAGAATATTACAACCTAGACATGATTATATCAGTAGGCTATCGTGTGAAATCAAAAAATGGTGTAATATTTCGAAAATGGGCCAATAAGATATTGAAAGAATATTTAATTAAAGGATATTCTGTAAACGAGCGTAGATTAGAGTACTTAGAAAAAGCAGTTAATTATGAATTTTCTAACATAAAAGGACGTCTGCACGTAATTTAAGGCATGTGCAAAAGTTTGCTAAAGAATTTAAAAATGATGAATTTTTGCAAGGAATCCTTGCAAAATTACCATTTTCTTCTATTACAACGATAATGGACCAAGTCTTGAAGACATTGAAAAAAGATCAGAAGAAACGATAAAATGAATAGAAGCACCTTTTTAAAAGGGGAAGTGCTGTGATATAATGGAAATATCAAGAGGGAATTATGAAAAAATTAGACATTATCTATGAAGACAAAAATATATTAGTGGTAAATAAACCATCGAAAATGCTAACCATTAGTGATGGAACGAGTGCTCCAACACTATATGAAGAAGCACGAGAGTATGTAAAGAAAAAACACAAGTCAAATAAAATCTTTATCGTGCACAGACTAGATAAAGATACATCGGGAGTCATTTTATTTGCAAAATCTGAAAAGATAAAAAAAGAACTTCAAAATAACTGGAATGATTTAGCTAGTAGAGAGTATATTGCTATATTGGAAGGGCAATTAAAAGAAAACAGTGGCAAGATAAAACAGTATTTATTGGAGGATATTACTCATAAAGTATATGTGTCGAAAAACAAAAAGGGTGAGTATGCTGAAACTTACTTTGAAGTCTTGAATAGAACTAACAAAAATACAGTAGTGAGAGTATTTATCAAAACGGGAAAGAAAAACCAAATTCGTGTTGCTTTTGCGTCTTTAGGCCATCCCATTATTAGTGATAAGAAGTATGGTAGCGTGACTAATCCCCTAAAAAGATTAGGACTTCATGCTTATAAATTAGGAGTAAAAATAGACGGAAAATACTATCTGTTTACGGCAGATATTCCGGTGTGCTTTACACCATATTTAAAAAAAGAGTGACGATTAATCAAAAATATAGTAAAATATTATTGATAGTGAGGTTAATATATGTTAAAAGTAGAAAATGTAACCAAATATTATGGTGATGTGCTAGCCGTTGATGATCTATCGTTTACGATTAATGATGGAGAAATCTTTGGCCTTTTAGGTGTGAATGGTGCTGGTAAAACCACAACATTTCGGATGATTATGAGTTTGCTTGAACCAACGAAAGGCAAAATCACGTTAAATGGCAAACCTGTCGGGTATGATGTAAGTGAGCGTATTGGCTTTTTAACAGAAGAGCGAAGCCTACTTACGAAACTTACCGTAAAAGAACAGGTGATTTATTATGCAACCATAAAAGGGATGAAAAAGATCGATATTCTAGAAAAACTAGATTATTGGTTGGACCGGTTTGGTATTGCTGAATACAAAGAACGTAAAATTAAAGAATTGTCGAAAGGAAATCAACAAAAGATCCAATTTATTACCGCAATTATTCATGAACCAGACTTGCTCGTATTAGACGAGCCATTTACTGGACTCGATCCAATCAATGTTGAATTATTCATGGAAGTAATTCGTGAGTTCAAAAACAAAGGTAAGATGATTATCTTCTCATCTCACCGGATGGAACATGTTGAGCTATTTTGTGAGAAACTAGTAATTTTGTTAAAAGGAAAAACCGTATTAAGTGGTTCCCTAAAAGAAATAAAAAAGAATTACCGTAAGAAAGTAATTCGTATTAATGGAAATGTGGATCTTGATGCCCTAAAGAAATGTAAGGGAGTTATTGAGGTAAACAATGAATCATTAGACATTGTTGTCAAAATCGAAAGTGATGAGTATGTAGATGAGGTATTTAAAGTGGTCAAAAAGGGCAGTGATATAACCAAATTTGTGGTAGAAGATGCCTCACTTAATGAAATCTTTGTTAGTTTGGTAGGTGTTGCATATGAAAAATAAATTTAAGTATTTAGTAAAATACAGCCTAAAAAAGAAAATTGATACCAAATGGTTTAAGATCGTTAATGTTTTATTATTAGTGTTAATCGTTTTCTTAGTAAACATGGATTATTTAATCAATTTATTTGGGGGAGATTTTGAAGAAAAAGAAACAATTTATGTCGTAGATCATGTTGGCTCTTTTGATACTTTCTCCAGCTATTTTAATGCTTTAGCAACCGAGATGGGTACCGATGAATATGAAATAATATTAGACAAGAATATTCTAAACAACGAAAGTGAAATCGATGATGAAGTAATCGTCGTCTTAAATCCATCGAATACCGAATACTTAAGTGGTGAAATCGTATCTTTTGATGCTGTATCAAGAACAACTTATGAAATGATTGTAAATGCCCTTAATGCGGTAAAAAGTGAACTAGTATTAAGTACAAGTGGCTTGTCACCAGAGGAAATTACTGCTTTATCTAGTCCTGTTGAAATAACCGAAACCGTATTAAATGAAGAAGCTCAAAATAATGAAACCAAAGAAAATGTAGGTACGATTGTAACAACAATCTTAATCATACCATTCTTTATTCTAATTGTTACCATGGTTCAAATGTTAGGTGCAGAAATCAATGATGAAAAAACAAGTAGGGGAATGGAAATTATCATATCCAGTGTACCAGCGAAAACGCACTTTATCTCCAAAGTAGTTGCAGCCATATCTTATGTATTAATTCAAGGCATATTATTATTGATCTATTCGGGGCTAGCTATGCTTTTAAGGAATGTTTTAGCAAGTACGAGTACGGCTACTGCATCTGGTGGTATGTTTAGTGAAATTATAACCATGTTAAGTGATGCCGGCATATTTAGTTTGCTTGCAAAAGGAAGTATTGTTCTAATCATTCTCTTTATAGTAAGCTTTATAGCCTATGCGATAACTGCTGCTATACTTGCTAGTATGACAACCAACATTGAAGACTTTCAACAACTACAAACACCCCTTATGGTTATTATGTTAGTAGGATATTATGTAGCGCTAATGGCTGTCATGTTTGATGGATCTATATTTATTCAAATTTTAGCCTATATTCCATTATTATCTGTCATGATCGCTCCAACACTTTATTTAATAGGAGAGATGAGCCTACTTGCTCTAACAATATCAACGCTACTGACAGTAGTGGTAACTTACTTCTTATATAAATATGGACTTAGAATTTACAAAGTAGGAATACTTAATTATTCTTCGACTAAATTATGGCGAAAGATGTTTAAATCGCTTGGAAATAAAGAATAGACGACTCTAAAGGGCCGTCTTTTAATTTTTCTTCTTTAATTTCTTTAATGTATCATTGATCGTTTTCGCACTGACATTGCTTACCGTGTACCAACCACATTCCGTCATTTTTTGATACAAATTATGTTGAAGTTTTAAGGTTTCTTCAAGGCCAGAGTGTAGTGCTTCATGCACGGCTTTATTGGATGCTTCAAGTGTTCCATGAACGTATACTTCCATATTGCTTTTAAGAAGTAACAATATATTTTCCATTAATAATTGATCGTTCATTTTGACTCACTCTCCAATAAATTCATAAGTTTAGATTCAATCATTTGATGTTTCTTTAATTCCGATTTCAAGAAAGTTTGCAAGTTTTTATCTTGAAGTTGACTAATTACATCCGCTACAATTGCTCCAACATTTTTCTCATGACCTATAGCATCTTCAACATATAACAATTCTTTTTGTGTCATAACATACCTCCGTTAGTAGTATGGCAAAAAAGAGTACTTTTAAACAAAAAAATAAGAGGACTTCTCTTATTTATTGTAAGCATTAATTAAATTCGTGAATATCGTTTGTAAGTTTTGTAGTCCAGCCTCATCCGTTGCTTCACATCGCATCGTAATATTTGGCCCTGTATTACTAGCTCGAACCAAAGCCCAACCGGTTTGGAAGTTTGCTCGAACACCATCAATGGTATTTAAAGGCCATCTTTGTGATTCACAAAACTCTTTAACCCTTTTAATGACTTCAAATTTTTTATTATCAGGACTAGGGAACTTAATCTCAGGAGTACTGTAATATTTTGGAATATCTGCAAGTAGCTCACTTAAACTCTTATTGGTTTTACTCAAAATTTCAATTAACCGGAGTCCCGCATAAATACCACTACCTACATCGGCTATTTTATCACGGAAGTAAAAATGTCCGGAATATTCGCCACCAAACGGCATATCATCTTCTTTTACTTTTGCCTCAGTATAACTAGCCCCGGTCCGGTAGCATACCGGTGTACCACCAAGTCTTTTGATTTCGTCTTCGAGTGCTTTCGAGCATTTCACATCAAACAAGAATGTTTTATTTTTAACTTGATTAATAATATCTCGAACAACAAGAATCATAAAATGATCACTTGGTACAACTTCACCTAATTCATTCACAATACCGAGACGATCACCATCCCCATCAAAAGCAATACCAAGATCCGCTTTTTTAGCAACAACCGTTTTCTTTAATGTCTCCAAGTTTGCTTCCACATTTGGATCAGGGTGATGATTAGGGAAGTGTCCGTCACTTTCTTCAAATAGAATTTCAAAATCAACCCGAACTTTCTCAAATACTTTTCTTGCTACAATCGAAGTAGTACCATTTCCTAAATCAATAATCACTTTTCTTTTTCTTCTACCAAATTGTACACCATAGCGTAAATATTCTACATATTTTTCGGTAATATTCCCACTAGAAACTGTACCTGTACCACTTAAAAACTTTCCTGCAAAAGTATAATTTTTAAAGTCTTCAATCATCTCACCTCTGGCATTGGCAAGCATATCAAAGGAGAATTTAAACCCATTATCATCTTTAGGGTTATGGCTAGCTGTAATCATAATGCCAAACAAATTATGAATATACCGGGCATAATAATGCATTGGTGTCGTGGTAAGTCCATAATTGTAAACATTAAGGCCACTATCGGTAATTCCTTTGGTTAGATAGGCTGCTAAAGCAGGACTAGAAAGCCTATTATCATAAGAGACAATACAAGTAGTTTGATTGAGTTTTTCTCTTAAGTAACTTCCATAACTACGACCAATTGTATAAGCAACCGTTTCATTAATTTCGGTCGGATAAACACCCCGAATATCATATTCTCTAAATATATTTGGATTCATACAAAACCTCTTTCTACTCTTTATAATCATATCATAAAAAGAGTATAAATTCAAGTTGCTTATCCTGTATCTTTATGGTATAATTAAAAAAGATTTAGAAGTTTTTTTGTGGTGTGAAAGTAGGGACTAAAATGAACTTAGAAAATTTTAAAACATCATTACTAGAAATGATAAAAGAAGCTGATAATTTACCAGCTAGTGAAATAGAAGGAATACCGGGTACCAGTATTTTAGTAAAAAAGGGAAGAACAGACGAATTTACTGCAGCCGCTCGTTATTACTATGAGTTAAAAAACAATCAATTTGCCGCTGGTAATTTTCTAGAAGAAGTTTATCAAGAATTAAGAGAAGAACTCTTAAATGAAGAAGAGGAGCATGACATATCAAAAGCCTATGATTTATATACAGCTAATGAAAGTGATTTAACAAGACTTGGGTATTTAAATAAAAGTCTCGAAATGAACCTTTCCGATCAAGAAAAGTATCGCAAGTCCATCAATGATTTAAACAGCAGAATTTCTGATTTAAGTGTTCGCGAGGAAATTGTGAATTTACAAAAAACATTAGAATCTTTAGCAGATAGTGAGCTAAGAATTAAAAATGACATCGCCGAAATTAAAGACAAAGTAAATGGAAATGTACGTAAAGCAGTAGAAGAAGAAATGCAGTTTTTAAAAGACTGTTATGCTAATACAAGATTTGGAACAGCAACAGATTTTGGACTAGATGGTACATCTATTTTAGCAAGTGATAAAGAAGTTTATGATAATTTATATATTTTGCTTAAAATCATTGATAATGTAAATGAAAAAGATCCTATTGTAGCAGTAGATTCTACTTTGTGTGTAAATCCTCATCAAATAGATGCAGTACGTGAATTATTACCGAAAATTAATTTTTTGAATTTAGTTTATAAAAAGAAAGAAGAATTAAAAGATACTATATCTTTGGCAAATAATCCGAACGAAGATTTAATTAAAGAAGTTTTAAAAGAGATAGACAAGCTTTATAATGAGACTATGAATATAGCTCGAGGTCCAAATCCTGATGAAACTTTATTAGAAGAATATAAAATTCAACTTGTAAAATATACGATGATTTCTTTCTTGTTGGTTAAAGCTGCTCATTCTAAAAACACTTTAACTCAAGTTTGGAATGCTTATGTTGATAGTGAAGATGAGCGAACATTTGAAAATTTCATTAAAGATTTGCCTCTTTTTCAAAAATATAATCCTGAATTGAAAAAACTAGAAGAAAATCAAAAATTAATAAGAGAATTAAAGGAGCATTTAAAAGATTTAGAAAATAAAGTAACAAACTACCAAGGGCTTACTAATCCGTCTTTAACAAAAATTGGGGATAAAGTTTTACTATCAGAGGATGCTTATGAATACCACAATACTTTAGCTATTATACATATGCTAGAAAATTCAAAAGAAAGACTAATTCCTGTTAAAGAAGGTGGTTATGTTTTTTCTGATTATTTAACAAAATATAAAGAATTAATTCAAAACTCAAAATATTTTAATCCCTCAAAAACAGTGGAAGAACCACAAAAGCAAGATCATATTGAATTAGATTTCACTGCTAATGAGGAAATGATTGAAAAACTTAAAGCAGAAATGAAGACTTTAGAAATTGAGACAACCAATCACCCAGGTGAAGAAAAATCAGTTGATGCACCAGTTTTAAAAAGTGATGAAGTAGAGTATATGATGCTTAATTCACTAGTAAGTATCCTAAATAGTGCAAAGACGAATAATCCTGTTAAAGTAGGAGAACTATATTTACCTGATGGCGAGGGAAAGAACTTTGCAACAATCATGGATACAATTGCTAAATTAAGAGAAGCCAAAAATAAATCAGTTACTCCAGAAGTGCCAGTCAAAGAAACGACGACTGATGAGAATAGCGAGCAAGGAAGCGCTGATGAAGAGCTTACGCCGACTACTGATGCAACAACAAATATAGCTGATTCAACTAAAGTTAATGAAGAAGAAAAAAGAAGTCCAGTAGATTTAATGTTTAATTTAAATATGTTAGATATTATTCAAGAAGACATTATGCGTCTTACGAATAATGAACCAGAGAAGCTTGAAAATGTAGCTAGCGAAGACTTAGAAGAATATACTTTACTAGTAGAACAACAAATGATTTTAAAGAGTGTAAAGCCAACAAGTGAATTGATCCAAGTAGGTAGTGTATATGTTCCTAAAGATTTAGCCGAGCGTTATAAAGAAATAGTATATAAATTAGCAAGCATAAAACAAGCAAAAGAAGAAGCTAAACAAAAAAATAATAATAACCCTTCAAACGATCATGGCAAATCAGACAGTGCTACTGATGGCGTCCAAAATGCTGATTACGAAGAAATACCAGAAGAAGAGCAAGAAGAAAAACATCGTTTTAAAACACGCAAGTCAAAGAAACGTAGAGGTAAGAAAGCAATTAAATGTATTGTTGGCGCTGGTCTCGTTATTTGGCTATCCCCAGCTCTATTTTCTGCTTTAGTTGCCATTGGTGCTACTCCTTTAGGTGTTGCTGCCATACTTGGTACACTTGGTGGAGCCGGATTCATCTGGAAGAAATTTAAAGATCGCAAATACGAAGATGTTGAACCAGGACTGATTCGTGGTGCGATTCAAGATATGATTCATAACATCAAAGATATGCGTAGCCAAGAAGTGGTAAAAGAGCCTAAAGAAAAGAAGGAACGGATTTATACCCTAAATAATGATTTTCTAAATCAGCCTTTAGAATACAATCAAACAACGTTAAACAAAAAGATCGAAGAAGATGCTAAAAAAACTCGTGAAACCAAAATTATGAACGGGATAGCAATGGATCAAGATGTTGATGAAGTATTAGTGGAAATCCCTAATTTAGAAGAAATATTAGGTTCTGATCATTTCACAAGATAGAAAGGGTGGTACTAGTGGATAAAGCAAAAGAAAATATGAGTATCGAGGATATTATCACGTTAGGTGATAACCGCGAACTACTCATATTAGACATCATAGATTATAAAGAAAGTAAATATATTTATTGTGTGGAAGTAGACGAGGAAGAGAATCCAAAAGAGAATTTTATTTTCTTAAAACTCGGGCAAGATGAAGACGGCGAGTATGTCATTGAAGTAAAAGACGAAGCAACAATAAATAAAATATTACCAATATTTACAGCCAATTATTTAAATGATAAAGACGATGAAGAAGACGTTTAAAAGGTGCGTTTTATAGAAAGCTTATGGTTGATGGAAATAAGTAAATAGCCTTTTAAAAGATCACTTTGGAGTTGAATGTTTGAAACAGTTAGAATATTACGTAACTTTGCGTTAAAAAGAAGAGTAAAAAATAAAGGTGGTACCGCGCATATTTATGCGCCCTTTGGTGCTACCTTTTTTGTGTAGAAAGGATGAAAATATGAAAAATTTTAAAGATTTAGACAAACGTAATGTGAATTTAGTAGAGAGTGATATAAGGAATTACTGGGATAAGATTGATATCTTAAAAAGATCAATTGAAACAAGAGATAAAGATAACAATTTTGTCTTCTATGATGGACCAGCAACAGCAAATGGTATGCCAGGACTCCATCATATGGTAGCGAAATTCCTAAAAGATACATTTTGCAAGTATGAAACAATGCAAGGAAAAAGAGTACTAAGGAAGATTGGTTGGGATACCCACGGCCTACCAGTTGAAGTTCAAGTCGAAAAGAAACTTGGCTTTAATGGCAAAGGCGACATTGAAAAATACGGTATCAAAGAATTTAACCAAAAATGTCGGGAAACTGTTTGGGAAAATGAAGATGCTTTTTCTCGTCTTACCAAAGAAATGGGACAATTCATTGATTTGGAGCATCCTTACATCACTTATGATAATGATTATATTGAAACAGAGTGGTGGATTTTAAAGAAATTCTTTGATGAAGGCTTGTTTTATGAAGGCCTAAAGATTCTACCATACTGTCCTAGATGTGGAACGGGACTAGCTAGCCACGAGGTTCAACAAGGATACAAAGAAATCGATGTAGATACCGTTATTGTTCCATTTAAAAGAATTGATAAAGACGAATATTTTTTAGTATGGACCACAACTCCATGGACTTTAATTTCCAATGTAGCATTATGTGTTCATCCAGACGAAAATTATGTCCTAGTGGAATCAAAAGGATATAAATTTATTCTAGCGGAAAAACTAGCTTCCAGTGTTTTAGGTGATGAATATACGGTACTAGACACATTCCCAGGCAAGTCTTTAGAAAATGTGGGATATGAGCAGTTAATACCAAGCCTAACCGTAAATAAAAAAGCATTCTATGTAACTTGTGATACTTATGTAACGATGGAAGATGGAACGGGTATCGTTCATATGGCTCCAGCTTTTGGTGCAGATGACTATGAAGTGGGAAGACGTTATAACTTACCAATGCTAAATCCGGTTGGTGATGATGGCTGTTACACGGAAGGCTTATGGAAGGGGATGTTTGTTTTTGATGCTGATAAAGAAGTAATTAAATATTTGAAAGAAAACAACAAATTATTCAAAAAAATCCACATGAAACACAACTATCCTCACTGCTGGCGTTGTAACACACCACTCATCTATTATTCTAAACCAAGCTATTACTTGGAGATTACCAAAATTAAGGATAAGATTGTTGAAAACAACAAGAAAGTAAATTGGTATCCGGACTATGTTGGGGAAAAAAGATTTGGCAACTGGCTCGAAAACCTAAATGATTGGGCAATATCAAGAAGTCGTTATTGGGGAACACCACTTCCTTTATGGAGGTGCGTTTGTGGTCATATGGATATGATTGGCTCTCGTTCCGAATTAGTGGAAAAAGCAATTGAAGAAATCGATGAGTCTATCGACTTACACCGTCCTTATGTTGATGATGTCCATATCAAATGTCCTAAGTGTGGCAAAGTAATGAGCCGTACTCCAGAAGTAATTGACTGCTGGTTTGATTCAGGATCTATGCCTTTTGCTCAATATCACTATCCATTTGAGAACATGGAATTATTTGAAAGTCAATTTCCAGCAGATTTCATTTGTGAAGGTATCGATCAAACCAGAGGATGGTTCTATTCTTTAATTGTTATTGGCACATT
>CALVHK010000028.1 GCA_944327405.1 uncultured Bacilli bacterium
ACTTTGGATGAAAAAGAAAATAATTTATTAGCAAAACAAAAAGAAATACAAGAAAAAGAGCTTAAAATGGATGAACTATTGAAACAAGAATTAGCAGAACTTGAAAAAATAGCTAAATTTTCGAAAGAAAAAGCTCATGATTTAATCATGAAGCGTGTTGAAGATGATATGGCAAGAGAAATTGTCGATTACATCAAAGAACAAGAGCGAAATGCAAAATTGGAAGCTCATGAAAAGGCGAAACAAATTATTGTTTCTAGCATGGAGAGATATGCTGAAGATGTAGCAAGTGAGCAAACCGTTAGTACAATTGAACTACCTAGTGATGAGATGAAAGGACGTCTTATTGGTAGAGAAGGTAGAAATATCAGAACAATTGAGTCAGTTACTGGTGTAGATCTTATTATTGACGATACACCGGAAGCAATTGTTATTTCCTCATTTGATCCACTCAGAAGAGAAATAGCAAAAATTACGATTGAAACTTTAATTCGTGATGGAAGAATTCATCCATCGCGGATTGAGGAAGTATATGATAAAGTATCACGTGATATTAATACCAAAATTACAGATATTGGTAATCAAACAATTTATGATCTTGGTTTGTCTAAGATGGATCCGGAACTTATTAACTTGATTGGTAAATTAAATTATCGTACTAGTTATGGACAAAATGCTTTACAACATTCTAAAGAAGTTGCTAACTTAACAGGTCTTATGGCAGCAGAACTTGGTGAGAATGTTACACTTGCTAAAAGGGCAGGACTTTTACATGATATAGGCAAATCCATTGACTTTGAAGTAGAAGGAAGTCATGTGGAGATTGGAGCAGATCTTGCTCGCAAATATCATGAAGATGAAGTAGTTATTAATGCCATTGAGTCCCATCATGGGGATAAAGAAGCCACTAATGTTATTTCGGTGTTAGTTGAGATTGCTGATACGCTATCTGCTGCTCGTCCAGGTGCTAGAAATGACTCTATGGAAAATTACATGAAACGTTTAGCGCAACTTGAAGAGATTGGTAATTCGTTCCCTGGTGTTGAGAAAACATTTGCCGTTCAGGCGGGAAGAGAAATTCGGGTTATGGTTAAACCAGATGAAGTGGATGAAGCAAAAAGTTATAAAATGGCTCGGGATATAAAAGACAGAATCGAATCAGAAATGCAATATCCAGGAACCATTAAGATTAATGTTATTCGAGAGACTAGAGCGATTGAAGAGGCGAAATAGTCTCTTTTTCGTTTTTATAAGACATTATCATATATTAATCATATCGTTTTTATAAGACATTTCTTTATTCTTGACTTTTGCTTTTTTACATGATAGGATAAGGAAAATTAATGGAAGTGATGGATATGCAATATGTTATGGATTTTTTAGAAAAGTTATATACAAATGGTAATGTGAGATTTTCTTTTAAAAAGAAAGTAAATTATTCATGCGTTTATGATGTGGCTATTTTAAGCGAAAATTATCTTCAGGTAGATTATATGTATGAAAATGACGGTACTCAATTAAAGGGAGAAAATAATACGGACAATTTATTTCGTTTAATTGCTGAACTTGCTTGTTTACAACTTGATGAAGATACGCTCGACAAAATCGATATATCTATAACTTCTTTGCATAATCACGATAATATGAATAGAAATAAATCTATTTGTGCTGTGAATAAAATTTATACGATTATGAATGGAATGTTAACGATCGATTTAAGTGATAAAGAAAGAGTGTTATTAAGTTTGGTTGAAGCTGGACCTTATAAAAAAATGATTGATTTTTTGGTCGATAATGCGAAAAAGCATATGACTGATGCTTCTAATTTGGATTTAAAAACAATCGAGATCTTGGTTCGTTCTGAATTACGTAATTTTAAAAAGTTTCTTGAAGAGGGAATTCGTCTATATTTTAATTTAAAGGAAAGTACTAAGGATGATTATTCTACATGTTTAGAAAATTGGAATCATTTTATTGGTAAGGAAGATAGTTCCTTAAAAATGGATGAAACTGAAAAAAAGGTAATACGACCTGAAGATCAAAGAACAAAGATTGATTCTCTTGATAAAAAAGATATTTCTTATGTTTTTTTAGATGAAGATAAGTATACTAATCATCCGGCAGTAGGTAGAGATAAGGAAATAGAACAGCTTTGTGTATCTTTATTTACTCTTACAAAAAGCCCAATTTTAGTGGGAGAAGCGGGAGTTGGAAAGACGGCAATTGTTGAAGAACTTGGTTATTTAATTCAAAAGGGTGAAGTTCCTAATAATTTGAAAGATAAAAAAATTATGAAAATATCTATTTCTTCTTTAGTCAGCGGTTGTATGTATGTTGGAATGTTTGAGCAAAAACTAGAAACTTTACTAGCCTTTTTGAAAGAGAATACGAATGTCATTTTGTTTTTAGATGAAATGCATACAGCGATTGGGGCAGGGGCTAGTTCCAAATCTGATTTGGATTTGGCTAATATTTTGAAACCTTATTTAGATCGAGGACAAATTAAGATTATTGGTGCTACTACTAGGGAAGAATACGATCAGCTTATTAGTAGAGATACAGCGTTTAAACGAAGATTTGAAAGAATAAATGTGCTTGAACCAGATCGTTTTGTACTTAGACAAATTATTGATAGTTATATTCTTAAGTTGTCTTTGCTTTCAAATGTTGTTTATCCTTTTTTAGGAGATGCACACGAACAAATTGTATCTATTTTATTAGATGCTACCGATCATAAAAATAGAGTATATAGTGATAGACGAAATAATCCCGATTTAGTGTTATCAATTTTAGAAAAAGCTTTTGCTTATGCCCAATATCATAGTGAGGCTTCTTTATCTGTTTGTGATTTAAGTAGAGCACTGGAAATGTGTGATGTTCTTTATGAAGATAATCGAATGAGATTTGCTAGAAAAATGGAAGCGATTAATTCTACTCCTAATGTATCACGTAGTAAAGTCATACATTTTCCAAAAAAATACTGAGTTAGTAAACTTGGTTTTTTGTATATTTTCAACCTTTTATCAAACAATAATAATGGTGATTATCATGAAAAAAACATCGATTTCTTTTGGGTTGGTTAATATTCCGGTAGAGATCAATCCCGTTATTAAAAACAATGATATTACATTTAATCAATTACATAAGAAATGTTTATCAAGAATTCGTTACGTAAAGTTTTGTCCACATTGTAAAAAGGAAGTGAGACAATCGGATATTATAAGGGGATATGAATATAAGAATGATGAGTATGTGACACTTACCAATGAAGAATTTAATAAACTCAAAAGCGAAGATGAAAAAGTCATTGAGATTATTGGGTTTGTTCTTTTAAGTGAAATTGATCCTATTTATTTTGATACAAGCTATATCATTAAAACGAGTACGAAAAGTAAAGCTTTTAGTTTATTTAAAGAAGCTCTTGCTAAAACTAAAAGGGCTGCTCTTGCCAAAACCGTGATAGGAACTAAATTTTATTATGTTATTATTCGTCTTATGGGCGATGCTTTAATTATGAATACTCTTTATTTTGAAGAAGAAGTGGTCATTCCCGATCAGATTGCCGAAGCTAAATTTACCAAAAAAGAACTTGACTTAGCCATTCAACTTGTAAATTCCCTAAAAGTTAAATTTAAGCCAGAAGAATATGTTGATGAATATCAGGAAAAATTAAAAAATGCTTTAAAACAAAAAGAAGAAGGGAAAGCAATTAAGAAGCCTAAAGCTCGAAATACAAGAAATATTAAAGATTTAATGACGGCTTTGGAGCTTAGTTTAAAAAATGTTTCATAATAATAAACTTCGGCCAATGCTTTTAAGTGAAGAAGCAAAAGTACTTCAGGATGATCGCTATCTTTATGAGATTAAATTTGATGGAATTCGGGCGCTTATTTATGTTAGTAAAAGAGAATTTAGGATTTTGAGTCGTAAAGGAACAGATCTTACGAATCACTATCCTGAATTAAAAACGATACAAGATATCGTGGGAGATCATCAAGTTATCTTTGATGGTGAGATTATTGCTACTTCAAAGGGATTACCATCGTTTTCATTGTTACAAAAAAGAATGAGAGCAAAAAAGGTGAGTGATAAACTAATTGCAGAAATACCGGTTAGTTTTGTTGCTTTTGATATCGTTTATGATAATAAAGATGTAACGAATCTTCCGTTAATTGAAAGAAAGAAATTGTTAGAAAAATATCGTGACACAGACTATTTTGTTAAATCTCGGGTGTATCATGATGGAATATCTTTGTTTAAAATGGTTAAAAAGGTTGGGTTGGAAGGTATTGTTGAAAAGGTAAAATCAAGTACTTATTATGTGGGTGAAAGAACTCATAGTTGGATCAAAGTTAAGAATATTAAAGTGGATAACTTTGTTGTTCACGGGTTTTTAGAAAAAACAAATACAATCACTTTGCTTCTTGGGGAATATAAGAATAATAAGCTTTGTTATGTTGGTAAAGTTAGTGTCAATAAAAAGCATGAGCTTATAAATACGCTTCAAAAAATGAAAAAAATTAACAATCAATTTGTTAATTTTGATGAGGAAGCAACATATGTAAAGCCGGTTCATGAAGTTCGGGTACATTTTTTAGAACGAACCATTTCGGGTATGCTTAGACATGCTACAATAGAAGAATAGAAAAATCAAGCGTTATGCTTGATTCACTTCCATAATAACTGGCAAAATGATTGGACGACGGCCCGTTAATTCATTAATATATGGATATAGCTCTAAAATAATTTGATTTTTTAAATCTGTGTAGTTGTAAGTAGACTTTGATAGAAATCCGTTTACAATATCTGTTATTTTATGTTCTATTTTACTAATTAGTTCAGGGTTTTCGTTTACCATGATAAATCCTCTTGTTGTTACATTTGGCTTAATGAGTAATTTTCTTGTTAGTGTGTTAATATTTAGTATGGTTACTAAAATACCGTCACTACTCATTAATTTACGATCTTTAATGATTTGACTTCCCACATCACCAATGCGAGAACCGTCGACATAAATGTCTCCACTTTTTACGGTATCACCACGAGTGACAATGCCATCTTTGATGTTTATTACATCACCATTTTTACAAATAAAAGTATTTTCTTTCGGAATACCACAAGCCTCAGCAATTTCGGTATGACGTTTTAACATACGATACTCTCCATGCATTGGCATAAAGTATTTTGGTTTAATAATACGAAGCATCCATTTTAATTCTTCTTCTTTGGCATGACCTGATGTGTGAACATCATTAAATGTTTTATTAGTATATACTTTTACTCCTTTTAAGTAAAGCTTGTTGATTACTTTATTAATACTTGCTGCATTACCAGGAATAGGGGATGATGAGAATACCACTAAATCATCAGGCATTAAAGTGATTTGTTTATGAACGCCGTTTGCTATACGAGATAAAGCCGCAAGTGGTTCTCCTTGAGTTCCTGTACATAAAATACATATTTCATTTTTCTTTAAATTTTTCGCAGCATTATTGTCAATAAATATTGTTTTATCTTCAATTAGACCATTATTCATAGCAAGTTCAATACTTGTTTCCATAGAACGACCAAAGACAATGATTTTCCGGTTATTTTTACGACATGTTTCAACAATATGTTTAATACGGTAGATATTGGAAGCAAAGGTTGCAATAATAACACGACCATAATGTCTTGATACAATATCATTTAGTGCTTCATCGACACTGGATTCACTTTTCGAAAATCCTTCTGATAAAGCATTTGTTGAATCACTTAATAGAAGGGTTACTCCTTTTTTACCTAGTTCTGCCATTTTGTGAATATTTGCCATTGGACCAATCGGGGTTAAGTCGAATTTAAAGTCTCCAGTTTCAAAGATAACGCCATTTGGTGTATGAATAGCAAGAGCAAAAGACTCCGGAATAGAGTGGGTAGTTCCCACAAATTCGATGGTAAAATATTTTGTTTTAATTACTGTATCTTCCGTAACTATTTCGATATTTTCATATTTTACATTACGATCTACTAACTTTTTGTTAATTAAGTCTGCTGATATTTTTGATGCATAGATCTTAGGTATGTGAACACTATTTAGTAAGAATGAGATTCCACCTATATGGTCTTCATGTCCGTGAGTTATAAATAACCCTTTGATCTTACTTTCGTTTTGTTTTAAATAAGTGATGTCTTGAATAACGTAGTCAATTCCTAACAAATCATCTTCAGGAAACATTACTCCAGCATCAATGATAATGATTTCTTCATTGTGGGTAACAACATACATATTTTTTCCCACTTCGCCTAATCCGCCTAACGCAAAAATAGACGTAATATTACTATTATTTTTCATCTAATCTTTCCTTTCATAAAAAAGCCGTAAAAGTTCTTGACTAGTAATAATTATACTATTTTTTATGTATTTTGTCTAGTCTAAGTTTGATTTTACATTTTATTTACGCAACTACAAATAAAAATTTACATATTTGAATGTAAATCATATATAATAGATTTAGAGGTAAGGAATTATGGATGAAAAAGAGAAAAAAATGAATGAAGAATTATTAAGTTTACAAAGAAGAAATCATTTGAATAATTTGATTATTATTATTCTCTTGATTATCTTGCTTGCTGTTTGTGCAGTAGCTGTTTATGTTCGGGCAGTTTAGTCTTCAAGATAAGTAATGCTTTTATGAGGTTCGTCAAATAATAAACCCTCATAATTTTTTTGCCTTAAAACTTCGTATACGCCGATAGCAACACTGTTGGATAAGTTTAGAGCCCTTACATTTGCGGTCATTGGAATACGGTAGCAGCGATCTAAGTGTGGTTTTAATATTTCTTTGGGAATTCCGGTACTTTCTTTACCAAAAATCAAATAAATATTATCTGTAATATCTTTAAAGTTTACGGTTGTATGCGGTTTATGACCGTAACGTGTAAAGAAAAAGTATTCTCCTTTGTTTTTTTCAAAAAATTCATCAATATTTTCGTATACAAAAAAGTTACACTTATCAATATAATTAACACCACTTCTTTTAATATATTTTTCATCTAGAGAAAATCCTAGAGGTTTAATTAAGTGGAGAGTGGTATTGGTTGCTACACAAGTACGCATAATATTTCCTGTATTTCCTGGTATTTCTGGTTCAAATAAGACAACGTTTAACATAAAAATCCTTCTTTCTTTCATAATTATAATCAATCTGTAGTCATTTGTAAAATATTTTTCTTGATAAGTTTCTTTTTTTCTTTTATAATGGTTTTAGGATAGGGGATGTGTTATGACAACAATTTATCTTATTAACAATAGTTTAACAATGAATAATATTATGTTTCCTGCTAAGGAATCTTTAGAACAAAAACGAGAAAAAAGAATACTCAGTATTGAAGGAGAAGAGGAAAGCAAGAGGCTTGCTAATCTTGATTATTTACAGAATGTTCAAGCTATATATTCATCTAGTTATGTGATGAGTATTGCAACGGCTAAATATTTGGCTAAACATTTGGAACTAGATATTCATATTAAATCAGAAATTGGCGAAAGAGTTATTGGTAATTTAGGAGATAAGAAAATACGAATGATTAGTGAACTTCAAGAGAATGATTTTAATTATAAACTCTCAGGGGGAGAATCTTTAAATGAAGTAAAATCGAGAATGGTAAGGTTCATAAAACAAATACTAGAAAAGCATGAAGATAAAACCGTTGCTTTATTTACCCATAATGTTGCCATTACTTGTTTGCTTAGTGAGTGGTGTAAAAAAGGATTTAATTTAGATAATCGGCTTATTTTAAATTATAAAGAAGAAGCGATTATTGATGGGGCTTGGGATGGTATTAATGTCATTGAGCTTGTCTTTGATGGAAAAGAATTAGTGTCAATCAAAAGAAAAAAATAGAGAGATCCTCTATTTTTCGTTTTCTTCGGTATCAATTGTTTTCCACTCGGTTGTGCCACAGGTAGTACAAACAAAGGGAACTAATACTTTTAGGCCTTTTGGTTTTTCATATTTCTCTTCTAGGGAAACGCATAAAAGTCCAGAGTCTTCATCAATATAAGCACGACCTTGAACGGTTGTTTCTTCACATTTACTACATCCAGGTTTTTTCATCTTTACCTCCTTAACTTTATTATTTCCTAAAAGTGTGGTAAAATACTTATGTGGGGTGAATTTTATGGAAAAAAATAATATTTATAGAGCCTATGATGTTGTACTTAATGATGCAAATGCTTTAACGGTTATGAAATATCGGGTAGAGGATGCTTTAAAAATAGAAAATGGTAGATATATTCCTTATCGTTTATTTCATTTTATTGATGTGGAATATCCAAATAATTTAGCTTTTACTTTACAAGAATTGCAAAATTCTGGATTTATAGATGTTAATCAGTTTCAAATTCCTAATATGCTTGCAGTATCAACAAATCCTTTGGTGCAAACTAAACTTATGCTTTTAGGTCGTAATCATAAATTACTTGAAAAGTATTATCAAGAAAAAATTGTAAATGATGTGTGCCATTTAGAAGGATACATCACTTATGTTAATATGAAAACAGGGGAAGTATCTACTATGAAAGTGGGAAATTATGGGGTTTATGCAGATGAGAAGATTAGAGTGTTAGAAGAAAACGGCTATAAGCATGTTAGTGCAAGTTATTATTTTCAAAAAGATCAAGAGCAGCTAGTTGATGCAATTACAAGATAAAAAAAGAGCTTTTATATCACATGAAAAGGCTCTTTTCTTTTTTGTAATTTGTAATTGCAGAATTATCTTTAATTAGACTGGTAATAGAATCTCCTTTGTTTAAACTATCAATAATTTTGGCTAAATATTCAGAACAGTCTGCTACTTGCATCCAAGGTTTCTTTAATATTTCCTCTGGTATATAAGTAAGATTTGTTGCATAAATGGCATCAAATAGATTTTCTTCATATGCTTTATCAAATAATTCGAATCCCGCGGTGAAAAGGGCAAATGTAGCAAAGAAAAATATTTTTTTGGCACCTCTTTTTTTGAGTTCTTCGGCTACATCGATCATCGATCCGCCACTGGCAATCATATCATCAACAATAATAATACTTTTGTCTTTTACATCTTTTCCTAGGTATTCGTGAGCTACAATGGGATTATGACCGTCTACTATTTTAGATATATCTCTTCTTTTATAAAACATACCTACATCAACCCGAAGGATGTCAGCAAGAAATCTTGCACGATCCATAGCTCCAGTATCTGGGCTAATTACTAATGTGTCTTCACTATTGAAGTTTTCTTTCTTTAAAAAAGCTTTCAACATGTCGTTAGTTGGAAAAAAATTATCAAAGGGAAGGGTTGGTATGGCATTTTGGACGTTAGGATCATGGGCATCAAAAGTGACAATACCACTAATTCCTAAATGATTTAATTCTTGAAGTGCTAAAGCACAATCTAGAGATTCTCTTGATTTTCTTTTGTGTTGACGTGAGGCATATAAAAAAGGCATGACTACTCTTATACTTTTGGCGTGTCCCATAATGGCAGATATTACTCTTTTAATGTCTTGGAAATGTTCGTCGGGACTCATGTTATGTTCCATTCCATACATCTTATAAGTAATACTATAATTGTGGGTGTCGCTTATAATATAAACGTCTTTGCCCCTTATTGTTTCTAAAATGGTTACTTTTCCTTCACCATCATTAAATCTAGTAATGTCAGCAGGTATTAAATAATTGTTGTCTGTCTTTCTAATTTTTTTGATTTCTTTGTTTACTTTTAAACCTAGTTCTTTACAATTGTCCATGACAATTAAGCATAAATCTTCTTTGTTTTTCATAAATACTCCTTTATCAAAACAATTGTAACATAAAATTCTTTATTTATCTATTTCATTTTCATAATTTATTTGGCAATTTGCTAATTTTTTAACTATTTTTAGATCTCTTTTTCTTTTGATGCTTGTAAATAAAATGTCATATACCACTTCCCAAACAACAACCCATCCAGCGATTAAGAATAATTCACTAATTAGGGAAGTAAATTGCTCAGAGATAATGATTAAAATAATGCCTAAGAGAAGTAGTATTAAGCGAAAGTAATCATCGTATTTATCTATTTTGTTTAGTTGTTTTACTTTGTTTTGATAATGACTGTGAATTAAAGTGTTAAACTCTTCTTGTTCTTCTTTTTTCTTTAAACCATTAACATTTAAAATAATTTTTTCTTTATTTAATGTGTGTTTACTACTTTCTTCGATGTAACTGGCTAGTTCATCACTTAAGACAAGCTCATTAAACTTGTTTGTAGCATCTTCATAGTTATCTAATTTAATTGCTATTTTTTCCATAAAGCCTACTAGTATTAATTATGACATGAAATGAAGAAAAAAGAAAGTAGTTTATGAAAAAAGATGAATCAAGATTTATTGGTATCTAAAAATTCATCTTTGGTAATAAATATTTGTTCTATTTTATTGTTTAGAATGTATTTTTTATAACGTCTTTTTATATCCTCAAATTCTTTTTCATCGATTTTAATGCCATTTTTCTGGCAACTTTTGAGATGTTAATTAAGATTAAAGTGTTTTCTTCTACATTCATTTCGTAGACTAACATTAATCTTTTCTTATGATTGATATTTTTAGTGCCACTAGCGAAGCAGGGAGGTATGAAGTATAAAATATTCCTGTTTCGATCATTAATAGTCTAAATCCTCTTCGCCTTCATAATTATTTTTCTTTGTTATTTCATAAGCATATAATACATCTTTTATGTTGTCTAGTTCTTTTGTTAGTTCTTCATTTGGAACAACCCCTTTTTCTTTATCTTTGAAATCATATTCGTTATTAAATAATTTAAAGTATTTTTTTCAATATTCAAATTGATGAGACATATTTGATAATTCTTCAGCAGATTCAAAGCCATAAATATTTTTAGTTAATTCTAGGATTTCTAAATCTTCTTTAGATAATTTCTTTCTTTTATAATTTAATAGGCCATCTAAATTGTTTTTGTATTCTAATCTAACATTTTCTATTACCATTCCATTTT
>CALVHK010000029.1 GCA_944327405.1 uncultured Bacilli bacterium
CAGGTGATGGGAATCGAACCCACGTTATCAGCTTGGAAGGCTGAAGCTCTACCATTAAACTACACCTGCATTTCTTTTAGATAATATAAATTATATCATATTATCTAAAAATTTCAACTATATTTTATAAATTTTCGTGTTTTTCTTAGCAACCTTTACAATCACTATAATAGATATTATGCCAATAGGAAGTAAAATATACCCATAATCAAGTCCTGTTTGTGGATTTTCAATTGGTTCTTTCGGATCAACAACGATATCAGTAGTAGAACAATCCTCAATCATTTCTTCATAAGTAACTGAATTACCATTAGAATCAAAGTAATACTTATCATCAATTATCGTACAAGTATAATTACAACATTGTTCATAATACTCTACTTCACTAACTTGCGTACCACCTTCTCCATAATAAACGCCATCAACAATCATACATACAAAATTCTGTGGTTCTTCGTAATCCGCAACATCAGGCATAAAACTAGCCTCGCAATATTCATCGCTTAAATCACCAGTATACACAAGATCTGCTACTGTAAAAGTCCCTGTATGCGCACTTTCAGAAGTAAAATCCACTTCTAAAGATAAACCATTGTTATTTGTCCAATCATCATACATCTTAATACTCTCTAAATTAACATTACTTAAAATTAACGTTCCTTTAACATGGTTAATTTCCGTATCAGCGCTAACAACAATATGACAAACCATATAAAACGTTCCGTCACCCAAATCTTGTTTAGGATCACAATAATAACCATTAAAATCAACAGATGCCGCATTCGCTCTTACAGGTGCTAAAATCGCTATGACACATAATAAAACAAATAAAATCTTTTTCATCATAAACCTCCCTGATTGATAGTTATCTATCTTAAAGCAATTCTTTTATTTTGTCAAGGAAATTAAGCAGAATTTATTACAATTTTGTTAGTTTGGGCAAAAGCCTTCCAAAATTTAAAAATAACTGCTATAATATAGATAGTTGTGATGTTATGATTAATAGATTTAAAAATTGGATAAATAGTGATAAACGCACCTTTGCCAAAGGCATAAGCTTCTCCAAATTATTTATTATATTTGTAATTGGAAGCTTTGCTGGGGTAATTTACGAAGAAATAATTGGTTTTGTAAAAAACATCTATCTGCGCGGTGAATGGATATGGCCTGTTAGAAAAGGTGTCTTTTACGGCCCATTTAACCCCCTATATGGTGCTGCCATTGTTTTTATTATTTGGCTTTTAGGAAGGAAGAAAAGACATCCGGCTAAAACTTTTTTATATGGCGCCATACTAGGTGGTGCTATTGAATACATCATCAGTTTATTAATGGAACTTGTTCTTGGTGTAGCATCATGGGATTATACAGGACGTCCTTTAAATATTATGGGTAGGACTACCGTTTTATACATGATATTCTGGGGTTTTGCCGTCATGTTACTCATTCATGTGATTTACCCCATTTTATCGAAATGGATTGAAAAAATACCTTACAAAATAGGTCATCCCTTAGTGATTGTTTTAGTAATATTTATGACATTTAACATGGTTGTATCCTGGACTGCCCTAGGTAGAGCAACACTTAGAAACAAAGGATATGAACCATTTACCATTGTTGGTGAATTTTATGATAAAGTATATCCCGATGAATATATAAAGAGTGTTTATACAAACATGAAATTTGTAAAGTAGGTGCAAAATGATTCTAGAAACAATCGGAATTTTCTTAATAATAATTGGTCTTTTAATACTATTTACTACCTCTTTTTTAGCAAGACAAAACAACAATTTTCCCAAAAAGAAAAGAGATGCTCTAAAAAATTTTTGTATCATGATCCCTGCCCGTGATGAATCACTAGTAATTGAAGACTTACTAATTAGTATTAAAAATCAAACCAAAAAAGTAAATATGAAAGATGTATATATTATTGTAGAACTAAAGACTGATCCAACATTTGCTATTGCCAAGAAGTATGGAGCAACCATCTTTATTCGCAAAAGACTGGATCTTAAAAGAAAAGGCTATGCCCTAGATGAATTAATCAAAGATTTAGATCAAAAGAAGAAATATTATGATGCTTACTTCATTTTTGATGCCGACAACATTTTAGATGAAAACTTCCTAAAAGAAATGGAAGAATCTTACAAAGCAGGATACGACATAGCAACCGGTTACCGAAACCTAAAAAATGGCAACGACTCCATTATTTCAGCTTGTTCTGGTATTACTTTTGCTTTTCTAAATTCCAATGGTAACGAAACCAAATCAAAGCAATCAAGAAATGTCACTTTATCAGGAACAGGACTTTACATTAATGGAGAATTAATCAAAAAATGGGCCTCTTTCCCCTTCCATTCCCTAACCGAAGATTATGAACTTACTCTCTATTCTATTGAGAATAATTTAACGAGTATTTACAATAAAAACGCGATATTCTATGACGAACAGCCAATCAAATACAAAAACACAATTAATCAAAGAACAAGATGGATAAAGGGATACTTTTCTACGAGAAAAGAATATATTCCAAGATTCCGAAAAAAACTCAAAAACAATCCCAACTTCGGTTCTCTAATTAATGAAATAAGTGGTATGAAGCCCTATATTATCATGATTATTGGTGCTCTTTTATACATATTAAATCAAATCATTAACCTATTTAAAATTTATGATATATCAAATCCTATATTCAGAGGAAGTTTCATGAAAATCATATTAATATTTATGCTCGCCTACATCCTATTTGCTTTTATGACTGCTTATATTATATTAAAAGACAAAGACAAAATAAATATGTCCGATTCAATGCAAATCAAAGCCATTTTATTTAGTCCCCTATTTTTCTCTACCTATGTCCCATGTGCTCTAAAAGCATTCCTAAAGAAGGAAGTAAAATGGGAAAAAGTAGAACACACCAAAAGATGGAATACCTAATTCCTTTTTTTATATCAAAAAAGAAACCCTAATCTCTAGAGTCTCCAATAATAGATAGTAGATGCAAGAATATATTAATGAAATCTAAATATAACTGAAATGCTCCATTAATTGCTACGACTTCATTATCAATACCGGCATTGCTTAACATTTTAAGCTTTTGAATATCATAAGCCGTAAATCCAAAGAAAATAAGCAAAGCAATAATAGATATAATTAAATCAAAAGTTGTATCTAAAAGAAACAAATTAATAAAACAACAAATAATGATAGCAAACAGTCCCATAAGTAGATACACACTAATTTTATTTAAATCAATATTGGTTAAAAAGCCTAATGCTCCAAATATAGCAAACACAACCGCGGCAATTAAGAAAACATACATTACACTACTAACTTCAAAACCAACAAAGACACTCGAAAATGTAAGTCCACTAACAAACGAATATAACAAGAAACAGATCTTCGCTGTTAAAGGCTTCATCTTATGTACTCTTGCTGAAAAAAAGATAACTAAAGCAAATTCTAATATGATGATAAGCCAAAATATTGGTCCTCCAAAAATAGATAACAACATATTTTCATTAATAGACACTATACAACCTGTTAAAAAAGTAACAAGTAAACCCACAAACATCCACAAAAATGTTTTTGATAACAATTGATTCATTTTATCTCTCCTTACATCAATATTATATCATACTTCCTTTTTTTAGTAAACAAACCTGACGATTAAAGAAAGTATATAACACCCATATAATTAGTATTTCCATTAAAACAAGAATTAAACTAACTGGGAATTTATTTAAAATAGGAAGCATTTCTAAAATGAATGGTGGAATCCCTTCGGAAAAAAAATAATTTGTACCAAACGTCTGATTAAATCCAACCATGAATAAATAAATACCACCTAAAACCAAAATAAGCCGAAACACATGCCGATATTTTATTTTTCTTGGATACATATAAAATGTTATTAACCCCATTATAATAAACAAATGATGACTAATTAAATATAGATAAAAATTGAATGACTCCCAAACACTTACAACATCAAAAAATATAATCGCGGGAACTGAGCCTAAGAATGGTAGAAAATAAAGATATGGATATAAGTTTTCTTTTTTAAAAAATATCACAAACATATAAAAGTAATTGGCAAGATAACACAAGTGAAATGGAAGCATAGTCTTATAATCAAAACAATCATAAGCAAAACTACTAACATATAAAACAACCATATTAAGTAGTAATATACTTGCAAAAACAAAGGCAATTCTTCTTTTGTTTTTTGAAGAAATACAATAAATACGTTTTCGATGAAAATAAACAAGAAGTAATCCCACTAAAACAAACAAAATTAAAAACAAATGAGTTTTCCCCCATAATTTAAAAGGAATCACAACATTTTTATCAACAAAAAATTCTTTTAGCTTCATACCTTATAATATGATAACTAAAAGAATTTATACTAAACATTAAACCGAAAATAAACAATATCTCCATCTTGCATCAAATAATCTTTACCTTCTAATCTAAGCTTTCCTGCCTCTTTTACTTTAAGTTCACTTTTGTACTGATACAAATCGTCAAAACTCATCACTTCTGCTTTAATAAAGCCTCGTTCGATGTCAGAGTGTATTAATCCCGCACAAGACTTAGCATTCATACCCCTTTTAAACGTCCAAGCCCGACATTCATCAGACCCTGCTGTAAAGAATGTTTCCAGTCCAAGTAAGGAATAAGTGGCAAAAATTAAACGGTCTAAACCACTACTGTTAATACCAAGCTCTTGTAAAAAAACTTTCTTATCATCATCACTTAACTCCGATAATTCTGATTCCATTTTACAACACATCACTATGACACCAGCATTTTCCTTTTCTGCATAATCACTTACCAATTTGGTATAATCATTTTCACCCAAAACAACATCATCTTCTAGCACATTAGCAACATAAATCAGTGGTTTTAAAGTAATAAAGCTAAAGTTTTTCATAAGCATCTTTTCTTCATCACTAAAATCTACTAATCTAAGAGGAGTATTTTTCTCCAAAGCTTCTTTTGCTTTTGTAAGCACTGCTACTTCTCGAGCTGCATCTTTATCTTTCGTTGTTTCAGCTTTCTTCATAATTTTATTTAATCGATTCTCTATAATTTCTAAATCAGCCAAAATAAGCTCTACATTAATAATTTCAATATCCCGAATTGGATCCGTCTTACCCTCAACATGTGTGATATTCGGATCATCAAAACACCGTACGACCTCAACTATTGCATCAACTTCTCTAATATGGCTCAAAAACTTATTTCCGAGTCCCTCACCATGAGAAGCTCCCTTAACAAGACCTGCAATATCAGTAAACTCAAAAGTCGTTGGAACGGTACTCTTAGGTAGATACAAATCTTCTAAAAACTGTAATCTTTCATCCGGAACTGTAACCATACCCACATTAGGATCAATCGTTGCAAACGGATAATTAGCTGCCAATATATTTTTCTTCGTAATAGCATTAAACAAAGTAGACTTACCAACATTAGGAAGTCCCACAATACCTGCTTTTAAACTCATACTAAACCTCCAAAGTATTCTTATTATAACACATTTTTAAGTACTTTTGATACTGTTTAAACTCTAAATTATCAGGATCAATCGTCAAAACATAATTTACCTTTCCCACCAAAGATGCATAAGTTGCATTCTTACCAGTAAACCGGTTATGATTATCCAAGCCATATTTCTCTATATAATACATCTCTTGTCTAATTTTCTTTAAATATTGTTTAGAAACATGAAGATTCTTATTAACAACTAATCCAGTAACATTTTGTCTTTGATGAGGTCTTAAAACTTTAATCTTTCTCTCATTCAAACTAAAACCCATAACATCCAAGAAATTTTCGACTTTGTTTTTTAATTCGATAACATGAAAATCACCAGAAAATGTTAAATCATCAGAATATCTCGTATAAGTAATATTTCTCCTGCGGCAATATTCACCGATATAATTATCAAAATTCTTCATGACCAAATTAGATAGATAAGGACTAGTTGGAGCCCCTTGCGGTAAATAATCCTCATAAGTACATAGTTTTAAGAGTAAAACTTTTATCGCTGGTGGGAAAATAGTATTAGGTAAAGCGGCATAAAGAGCTTCAAACGTAATATTAGAGAAAAAATCTTTAATATCAAGCTTCAAAATAATTTTTTGATTCACATGAGGGCTAGCATTATCCACAAGACTTTTCCCAGGAACATAAGCAATCGCATAAGGACTAACCGAAAGTCCCATCAAAACATGATATAAAATATTTTTCTGTATTTGTTTAAGTGCTGGAACAGGTACCAAAAGCTGTCTTTTCCCACCATTCTTTTTTAATATTTCTTTTTTATGATAAAATTTCTCAGGATGATTACTAATCGTATATAAAAGTTTTAACTTTTCTTCATCATCTTTATTGCCACTTACTAAATCAAAAGACAAAACAAACTCTTTTAACTTCTCTTTATCCAAATACTTCCACATAAAAATCACCTTAAAAAGCAGCACTGAAAAATTATCTTAAATTGTGTAAATGTACCGTTGTATTATAAAATAATACAAAGCGTAAGCGCGTACATTGGAACAACTTTAAGTAAATGAATATACTTATATTTAATAGAATAACGACTCGCTATTCCTTTGTTTTCACAAACCATCTGCTGCTTACCATTATTATAACAAATAATTTTAAGAAGTAAAGAAAAAAACACCAGCTAAACTGATGTTTATATAACAGTAGACCCACCAATTCCAATGGGAAGTCCAATAATATACCAAACAATAAGTAAGGCAAGTAATATGACTCCTACAACCACACTATAAGGCACTTGATAACGCAATGTTTTAAACAAGTTAATTGGCTTTTTATCTTGATTATATTTTTCTAAATAGGCTAGATAAATAACAAAATATGTCGCAAGAGGAGTTAACCCCATTGTAACAGATTCACCAAACCTAAATATTACTTGGGCAAATTCAGGACTAAGTCCAATATTCATAAATGCAGGAACTGCTATACCAGCCATAATCGCCCATTTAAAGGTCGAACCTGGCAAGAAAAGAGTAGCAATAACACTAATCACAAAGAGAATCACAATAAGCGGGAAAGCTCCCAATCCATCAATAGTCAAAATATTAGCTAACGCTGCTGTAATAACTTCCCCAATATTCGTTGTTTTAAAAATACTAATAAATGTCGAAGCAAAGAAGATGATAACAAGAGTTTTACCAATACCATCCAAGCTATGACCTAAATCATCACACAAATCTTTATTATTACGTATAGTCTTTGCTCCAATTCCATAGAACAAACCTAAAATAACAAAGAACATCGTAACAACAAAAACAAATCCGGTACTAAAGAAAGAATCGACACTAAAGAGTTTATCAATATAAAATTCTTGCGAATAATCTAAGAGTGCCCCTGATAAAGGAAGTCCTGGAATGATACAGTAAATAAAGAAAAGTAAATATACTAATCCAGCAAAACCAGCAATAACAAGCCCTCTAAGTTGTCTTTTTGATAAAGTAAACTCACTCTCCATCTCTTCTTCTGGAAACTCATACTTAGGAAGTTTAGGAGCAATAAAATTCTCCGTAACAAGTGTGATAGCAATAGAAACAAGTATTACCGCCACAAGCATAATAAGGCCAAAAGCCGTTGTTCCAAGAGTATAGGAAGAATCCATTACATGAGCACCCAACAAAGTATAATCCATCAAAGCAGAATCAGTACTAGTCAAAAATAAACTAATGCCCGAACCTGCTGATAAAGCCGCATAACTAGCTATAATACCAATATAAGGATTTCTGTGTCCGTAAATAAATATTAAAGCACTAAGAGGAATAAGTACGACAAAAGGTAAATCCCCCATAATACTAGATAATACACAAATAAGGACTAATACAAAGGTAACAGTTGTCTTCTTAGCTTTCTTAGTTAAAAGGGTAATAACCGTTTTTAAAAATCCACTTTTCTCCATTACCCCAATACCAATTAGAATAATAATTAGGCTAGATAATGGTTTAAAGGAAACAAAATTAGATACTGTTGTCGTAAAAATGTATTTTAGTCCACTTAAACTAAACAAACTTTCCACCGACACCAAACTTTGTGTATAGTTAAAAGTTACACTATCGGTAATAGAATTATACGTTACTTGAATACCAAGTAAAGACAAAAATCCACTAACGACAATTGTTAAAACAATTAAAACTAACAAAGTCATAATCGGATCTAAAGTAATTCGTTCTTTAAGATTTCGTTTCTTCATTTTCTTCACCCAAAACTTTTTTTAATTTACGCTCGAATTCTAACCGGTCAAGCATAACTTCTCTTCCACAATTTAAACATTTAATTTTAATATCCACCCCTACTCGAATAATCTTCCACTTATTTTCCCCACAAGCATGAGGCTTTTTCATAATAACCAAATCGTTCAATTTAAATGTCTTTTCCATGATGCACCTCTATTTGTTCATACGGAATTTTAATATTCTTCTTTTCATAAGCATCTTTTACTCGTTTTAATATTTCTCTTTTTACTTTATAGCGATCATCTTGATTACAAAGAATATAAATCAAATAGTTCACTTGACTAGATTCAAAACTATTCACTCCTAAATAAGTAGAATCAGGTAAAGCAACTTTATCTTCTATAGCTTGTTTAACAACTTCTGTTAATACTTTCTCAACTTTTAGAGTTTTTTCTTCATAAGCTGTTGGAATATCTAAATATAATTGTGCTTTCTTTTGAGAAGCATTAATAATGGTATCAATATTACGATTAGCAACAATCATAACTTCTCCATCAAATCCTTTAATTTTTGTTGTTCTAAGACCAAGTTCAATAACTTCTCCTGTAAAATCGTTATAAGTAACTGTATCCCCTACAGCTAAATAATTTTCCATAATAAGCATTGTTCCACTAATTAAATCCTTAACAGTATCTTGTAGTGCAAGTCCTAAAACAACTCCAGCTACACCAAGACTAGCAATTAAGCTTTTCGTATCAACTCCATAAAAATCTAAAATAATGAGTATCGCAATAATAATGAGAACATATTTAAAAATACTTTGAAACAACTTTACAATAGTTTTTCTTCGTTTAACTTCAAAAGCAGTTTTTCCTTTAATTAAAATCTTCTCAATTCCTTTATTAAATAAAGAAATTAACAAGAATGTAACTACAATAACCATCGCTGTTCCAAAAATTTGCTTAGTCATAATAACATCGATTGCTTTTTCTAAAAATTCCATTCTATTCTCCTTCGACACTTATATTTAATTCTTCTAGAATTCTTGTAAGTTCCGCATCATCTTTATAGGGAATCTCTATTTTCTTGTTATTAATTTTTACTTTAACGCCAAGTTTTTCCCGACACAAATTCTCATAAATACTATAACGTATATCATAAGTAGAATTACGACTAATATTATGTTTTTTAGGTAAATCTAGGGAACTAATTAGTTTTTCTGTATCACGAACACTTAAATCTTCACGTACAACCCGAAGTGCTAATTCTTCTATTTTCCGCGGATCTTCAAGTTTACTTAAAGCTCTAGCATGCCCCATAGATAACTCTTTTGATTCGACTAACTTTACAACCATATCTGGCAAAGTAAGAAGTCCCAACATATTCGTAATATAACTTCTACTTTTAGAAAATTTATGAGCAAGTTCTTCTTGAGTAATATTATTGATTTTCAAAATATTTTCATAAGCCCGTGCTTCTTCAATAGGGTTTAAATTTTCTCGTTCAATATTTTCAATTAAAGCAATTTCCATCATTTCTACATCGTTAAACTCTTTAATGATAGCAGGTATGGTTTTAAGTCCAGCAAGACGAGCCGCCCGAGTTCTACGTTCACCTGCTACTAACTCATATCCTTTAATTCCTTTTTTAACGATAATAGGTTGAATAATACCGTGTTCCTTAATCGAATTAGCAAGCTCTTCTAAAGCATCATTATCAAAAATAACTCTTGGTTGATAAGGATTGCTTCGAATATCTTCCAAAGGAATTTCCGTAATTCCCCCACTGTTTTTTCCTTCATCAACAATTTCTTTTTCAAAAGAATCAAAGTTGATAACTTCATTTGAAAATAATTGTTCAAGTCCCTTTCCTAAAGCTTTTTTTCTAGTTTCCGTCACGACTGATCACTTCCTTTGCTAAATTCGCATATGCGAGTGTGGCTTTACTTTTTGGATCATATTCATTGATTGGTTTACCATGACTTGGTGCTTCTACTAACCTTACTAGTCTAGGGATAATCGTATTAAATACTTTATCTTTAAAGTATTTTCTTACTTCCTCAATTACTTCAAGTCCAATAATAGTTCTACCATCAAGCATGGTTAACAATACTCCTTCTATTCTTAAAGTTGGATTCATACTAGATTGAACCATAATAATGGAATTAAGTAACTGAGTAATTCCCTCAAGCGCAAAGAATTCACATTGCACCGGAATAATTACTGAATCACTTGCAACAAGTGCATTCATTGTGGCTAATCCCAAAGCTGGTTGACAATCAATGATGATATAATCATAGCTATCTCTAATTTCTTCGATCGCTTTCCGCAGTTGTTCATTTTGTCTAAACTCTGGATCTTCCAACATCTTTTTAACGAACTCTACATCCACCCCAGCAAGATTGATTGTTGATGGTAAAATGGATAAATTCTTAAATTTCGTTTTTTTTATAGCACTCTTGATACTGCAAACTCCGGCCATAACTTCATACACATCATGTTCATAATCTCCATTGGAAAGCCCTAAACCCGTCGTAGCATTTCTTTGGGGATCTAAATCGATTAAAAGAGTCTTCTTACCCTCTACTCCCAAAGCCGCAGCTAAATTGATGCTAGTGGTAGTTTTACCAACTCCACCCTTTTGATTAACTAATGATATTACCTTTGCCATTTATGCTACACCTCTTTATAAATTATTAGATAACTAAAAATATTTTAACATATTATTTGTAATTTGTCTTTAGAAAATGTGTGAAATAT
>CALVHK010000030.1 GCA_944327405.1 uncultured Bacilli bacterium
AGCCATATAACGACTTTTCGGTATTCGCTCGTGCTCTATAATTCGTAATAACTTTCCCATTTTGATATTTTAAATCATGCCCAATAATCACTCCAATATAATCAAATTCTAATCCTTAAACGTTATGAATACACCCAACCTCATTAATGGCATTTAATCTTGTTGCAAAAGCCTCACCGTGCTTTAAGTTCCAACTAGATTCAAATTCTCCAATTTTTATATCCATATAATCCTGATTATCAGCATTTTTAGCATCTCTTGTCCAACAAAAACCAGCTACTAATCTAGCATTGTTGTTTGTATTTTTATTCTTAAGTATTTCTCGAAGTTCATTAGGAGTTTCAATAACCTGAAAATCAAAGTGAAATTTATAAGTACCTCTTTTATTATATAAAAAGCTATCAATAAAATCTAAGTAAGAATCACTCCCGTTGCAACGGAATTGACTATTTAACTCCTCTTCATAAATAAGTGCATTTGCTTCATTCGCAAAAAATTTTATATTAGCAATAGTTCCAATATCCCTTAGAGTAACAATTTGTTTTTCATCAATAAAGAAAACAGAAAATCTAGAGGCATGAATAATTTCTTTAATCTGGTTTTCGCCAATGTTATTATGCATGCCGGATTTTTCTTGTAACCGGTGTGCTTCATCAACCAAAAGAAAATCATATTTGTTTTCTGGATCCAGGAAAAAGTAACCAGAACTTTTAAATAGTTCATGCATGCTAATTTCATTTTGATTCACCAAACTATTTTTGTATACCACTCTTGGAGCCATATTTTTGGATACATAAGCTCCCATTAAACCAATTTTTAAAAGTTCTCCTAATAAATGAATAGCTAAAACCGACTTACCAGTTCCAGGGCCACCTTTAACAATGACAACAGTTTTCTGATTATTCTGAAAAGCAAGTTTTGCTTTATTTTTGATGGATTCAGCGACTACCTTTTGTTCGTCAAACAAAGTGTATTCCTTCTTATTTTGAATCATTGTTTCTATAGAATCAACTAGTTTTTTATTTGGCCTAACTAAACTCAGATTAACAAGTTCTAGTATTTTTCCTTGATCCCCAAACTGGATCTGTTCTTTTGCCAACGTTTAAAGCTTCTACATCATTTTTAGAATAGATTGGAGCATTCACAAAATACTTTTTAAATTTATTTAAAAATAAAGGATCATTATTTTTAAACTCATAGTTATGCAAATAAACAAGAGGAAGTATTTTTACATTCTCACTTTCGACATATTGATTATAATTTCGAAGTAATTCGGCATAACATAAAACTTGATAAGAAGGGTGGATTGCTCTTTTCTCTTTCCCGGAAATCATCGTTTTAACGACAGCATCTTGATTTTTAACATCTTCTACCTTTTCCCATTGTTTCAGTTCAAATAATAACAACACCGGTTGATGATTTTTATTATACCCACTAACAACAAAATCAATTCGCTTACTAGTTAAAGGAATATTAAATTCAATAGCAATGCCGACATCATCTGGTAGATCACTCGATATGGTTTTCATATAGGGCAAACTATTAGCCCATGCCTTAATTTGATTTAACTTTGTCTTTTTACCCATTTTTTCTTTATAGGCATCATAAACTTTATTGCTAATAACACCAAGACTTACATACTCATCAAATTCCTTTTTTAAACACGAAAATATAATCACACTATGCCTCTTTCTATTAAAAAAAGCTAGCAAAAACTTTAGTCTTTACTAGCACTACCTAGATTATATCATAAATTTATGGAAAATGAATATCAAAATTACTTGGACCTTCAATAGTATCTCCATCCAGTGTAAACCGGGAGCCATGACACAAGCAATCCCAAGTTTTTTCAACCTCATTAAAGACTAATCCACATTTCATATGAGGACACCTGTTTAAAACAGTATGCTCGCGTCCCTTTTCATCAATATAGATAGCAACACTTTTACCATCAATTTTTTTGTAGATAACTTTCCGGTTATTCACATTTCCTTTGGTACTTTTAATATTGCAGGAAGAATAGGATTGATATAAATAAATCAAATAATTCTTCTTTCCATCCTGATAATATCGCAAAGATATGCAGGGATTGTCGATATTTATGGCACTAACATTATTCGCTTTACTAACTTTCTTTGCACCGATATAAGAAGTTTCCGCATGATTTTTAAAAGGAAAAAGCATGGGAATAAGAAAATATGGATAATGAGTTGCAATAACGACATATTTTGCTCTAATAATAAACCCATTCACTTTAGCATAATAATAATCCTGATCTTTCTTTATATCTTCCACCTTAGAATGCTCATAAATATGATTAGAAAGAATATTCTTTAAGGCAAGAACATACTTCAAAGGATGAAATGTATAAGTATCATCTACTTTGAGTGCCATAATATTAGGAACATCTTCTAATTTTTCCTTTTTAACATCAATATGATTATTTACTAAAAAGTCATATTCTTGATTTAATTTTTCTACATTTTTCTCATCATTAGTAAAAAGATAAGAGGATACCTGCGTTAAATTACAATCAATCTTGTATTTTTTTATATGATTATTTAACAACTCTATAGCATCTAGTTGACTTTTTAAATAAATGCTCGCAGCTTCCTCACTAACAAGTGACCTGATATTAGCATAAATTTTTTCTTGTAAATAAGTGATTTTAGCGGTACTCCTACTTGTTACACCGTGTCCACAAGTGTTTCTCTCAACCAAAACCACATTTAATTTAGAATCTTTAAGTTCTAGCAGAGTGGATAACCCCGTAAGTCCTCCGCCAACAATTAATACATCAACTTCCATATCTTTATCAATTTTTTGAAAGTTTTTATCTTTTTCATTTAACCAAATACTAGTGTTTTTCATAGTTCATCTGTAATATTATGAGTAAAATATGCGAATAAATACACAAAACAGTTGATTTTTTCTAAAAAGTTTGATATGCTATAAACGTTCAAATGGTGGAATTGGTGAAGTGGTTAACACGGCAGATTGTGGCTCTGTTATGCAAGGGTTCGACTCCCTTATTCCACCCCATTATTTAAAAATTAAAAGTCGAACCATGAGCTTGGTTTGATTTTTTTTATAAATTAATTATAACAATGCCATAATTGGAAAAGCAAAAAAAATTTTAATAAATAACTAATAATTTGGTTATGCGATAATTCATGGCAGCAGGTTGTTCTACAAACCGGTTTACTGATTGATTTTCAATCTTGCCGGTCAGAGCAGCCTGTTTTTTTGTATAGCACAAAGCTTGCATTAATTATCAAACAATGATAAACTGTATGTATAAATCAAGCTTAATGTTTTTAGGGCTATATAAAAAAGATAGAGTTTCGAGTAAGACAAATATAATGGAATATTTAACGAGGAAGTCAATGCTTAATGATAAATTAACTATTTGGAGGAAATAATTAATGAAAGATGATAGAGAAACCAAGTTCTTTGATAATAAAGTCAAAAGATTTCTAGAAAAGAAAACAAACAAATCGTATGATGAATTAGAAAAATGGGCAAGTGATTTAAGGAAGAAACATGAAAATGGTCAAGAAATACCTTATATAGATCCATCAAGTTATGAAAGCTTTTATTTGTTTTATGTTTATCGGTTTAAAGATACATTAGAAGAATTGTGGAGTAAATACTATCCCTATGCTGATAAATCTTTTAAATCAAGAATGCTAGATAATAAAGAAAAATTTATGCAATTTCTCTGGGAAATGTACTTAACGGGTTATTTATCTGATATAACAGGAATGCAGATTATAAGAAACAAACGAGATAAGGGGCCTGATATAGAAGTAATATATGATAATCAAACATATTATATAGAATGTATAGCCCCAACTCAAGGTGAAAAATATGATGAAAGAGGAGCATTAAGTAGAAATTATCTTCCTTCCATGAAAATAAATTTCGTTGGTTCTTTACCTGTTGAAGCACTTAAACAAAGATTAAAACTTGCTTTAAAGGCAAAGGTGGAAAAATATAAAGAATATATTGACAATAATAAAGTGAGTGCTAAAAATAATTTAGGAATTGCTATAAATACAAGCTGCTTAAGCCAATATGGAAGCTTGATGGATTTTAATGGCCCTATCTTATTAAAAGCATGTGAAGAGATGGATTTCTTTGAAAAATACCCCTTTATTAATTTTATTATGTATAGTCATAAGAGTATATTTGATTATAACCAAATGAGCCTTACAATATTAAATAATCCTAAATGTAAAAATAGTGAAGTTAATAAAATGATAGCTAGCAAGCTATTGATGCAAATTGACAAAAAAGTTTATGCTTGTAAATCGTGTGGTAAATTAGTCGAAAAATTTCCAGATAGTCCCACGGTGTTCTTAGGAAAAGATAATGACATAGTTTTAGTTGGCGAAGCTCCTGCTAATAATGGCTGGAGAAAAAGTCATCAATTATGGAAAGATGTAAATGGCAAAATACTACCTAGTGGCATGGTTTTGCAAAAATTATTTGATATTATTGATAGAGATATTTTTAAAACTACATTTCTAGAATCAGTAAAGTGTTTTCCGTTAGAAAGAAAAAACTTGAAAATTTGTTCTAAAAATTGCAAGGATATAATGTTAGAACAATTAGAAATTTTAAATCCTAAATTAATCATTACTTTGGGGGAATTTCCAACTAGAAATTTACTAGATTTTAAATTTGATAAATTTGCTGATGTAGTCGGTAATGTCTATGAAGTTAATGGATATAAAATATTACCGATATATCATCCAAGTCCTATATCACCTAAAAGTTATGCAGGGAATGTGCCTATTTTTGAAAAAATAAAGGATGATGAAATAGTTTTTGATGATAAAGATATAGAAGACTTACCAAATGATGAAATCAAAATACCAAGTCCAAAGGAAGAGCAAAAACTAATTAATGAAGTAAATAAACTATTTGAAAATTTGAAAGATAGGTATGAAGATAACGAAATAATTTAAAGCCATTATTAAAAAAATAAAGGAAAGTGAATTTATGGCTAAAAAGGGAAAGAGTATGGTAAAAACATAAAAGATAATATCTTTGATTATTTAACTAGGATCAAAAAAAGAAAATAATAAAAAACTAGACAGCAAAAATAATTGCTTAATAGATTATATATGATAAGAATTATTTTGCTTTAAATGTCGAATTATGTCGATAATTATGCTATAATAAATAAAACAGAGGTGCAGTATGAGAAGTTATGAAAGCGAGTCTAAATTAGAGGCAAGATTAATCAGCCAATTAGAAAAACAAGGGTATGAAAAAGTGCAAATTGATGATGTTGAATCACTTAAGGAAAATTTTAGGAAGCAAGTTAACAGACATAACAAAGTTGAATTAAAAGGAAGAGATTTATCAGATAAAGAATTTGAAAGATTGATGGTAAAAATATCTGGTAAAGGTGTTTTTCAATCGGCAAAAGAACTAAGGCAGAAACAGGATATACAAAGAGATGATGGAACTACTATATATATTGAACTATTTAATACTAAAGATTGGTGTAAAAATATTTTTCAAGTAACGCATCAAACTACTGTTGAAGGAAAATATACTAATAGATATGATGTTACTATTTTAATAAATGGCCTTCCTCTCGTTCAATTAGAGCTAAAAAGACGAGGTATGGATATGAAAGAAGCTTTTAGTCAAATAAAAAGATATAAAAGGCATTCTTATTTCGGATTATACAAATTTGTTCAATTATTTGTAATAAGTAATGGAGTAGATACTAAGTATTTTGCCAATGGTGATCAAGAATTAAATTATGGATTCACATTCTATTGGACTGACATTAATAACGATAGGATTACTAATTTAGAACAATTTTGCCTATTTTTCTTAGATAGATGTCATATTGGTAAAATGATTGCCAGATACATGATAATAAACGAAACTGAAAAGATATTAATGGTTATGAGGCCTTATCAAGTCTATGCTGTAGAAAATATTGTTTCCCGTGCACTAGACACAAGTAATAATGGATACGTATGGCATACAACTGGGTCTGGTAAAACTATAACATCATTTAAAACAAGTCAAATTTTATCTTTAGAACCTTCCATTAATCAAGTCTTCTTCTTAGTCGATAGAAAAGATTTAGATAAACAAACTTTAGACGAATTTAATAAATTTGATCCCGGTTGTGTGGATATGACTAATCAAACTGATAAACTTATAGAACAGATAAAAGATAGTACAAAACCACTTATAATTACTACCATTCAAAAAATGGCAAATGCATGCTCAAATCCTAAGTATGCAAGTGTTATGGAAAAATATAAAGATTTAAAAACAATCTTTATTATAGATGAATGTCATAGATCACAATTTGGAGATATGCATAGGCAAATATCTAAAACATTTAGCAAAGCACAATATTTTGGATTTACAGGTACACCTCGATTTAAAGAAAATCCATCTCAGGATGGAAGGAGTACAGCCGATATTTTTGAAAAGTGCTTGCATACATATTTAATCAAAGATGCTATTAAAGATGGAAATGTATTAGGATTTTCAGTTGATTACATAAAGTTTATAGAATACAACGGAAAAGCTGAAGAAGATATTATGGTAGAAGGAATAGATACTGATGAAGTGTTTATGGCTGATGAAAGAGTTACTTTAATTGCCCAAGATATTATTAATCATCATAATATTAAAACAAGAGATAGAAAATATAATGCACTATTAACAGTTTCATCAATTCCTTTGTTAATTAAATATTATGAAACATTTAAAAAATTAAAACATGATTTAAAAATTGGCGCTATATTCACTTATGGGGCAAATGAAGATTTAGATAAGAACCCAGAACATTCTAGAGAAGCATTGGAAAGATGTATGGAAGATTACAATAAAATGTTTAAAACTAATTTTAGTACACATACATTTGATGCATATTTTAGAGATATATGTAAGAGGATAAAAAATACTGAAATTGATATTGTAATAGTTGTAAATATGTTACTTACAGGATTTGATGCTAAAAGATTAAATACTTTATATGTGGATAAACCATTAAAATATCATGATTTAATTCAAGCGTTTTCTAGAACTAACAGAGTAGAAACAGATACTAAGCCTTTTGGTAATATAGTTTGCTATAGAACAACAAAAGCTAGAGTAGATGAAGCGGTTAAATTATTCTCTCAAACTGATAGTATTGATACAGTTATTATGAAACCATATGAAGACTATTTAGATAAGTTTAATGAGGCAGTCAAGAGACTTTTAGAAATAACACCAGTAGTTGAAAGCGTAGATTCTTTAGAAAGTGAAGATAATATTAAAGAATTTATAATAGCTTTTAGAGAAGTAGCTAAACTACTTGTTAGTTTAAAAACATTTAATCAATTTGATTTAGATAATTTTGATTCGATGATCAATACTCAAATATTTGAGGATTATAAAAGTAAATATTATGAATTATATAGAAAACTATCAAATGATAAAGAAAAAAGTTCAATTCTTAATGATGTTACATTCTCATTAGAATTAATACAAACAGATAAAATTAATGTCTCATATATTTTGAACTTAATTAGAAATGTCGATTTGTCTAATGAAGATCAAAAGAATAAAGATATAGCTGATATTCAAAGTAAACTGGTTAATATTACGGATGATGAATTGTTCTTAAAAGCTGATCTAATAAAAAGTTTCTTAACTTCAATATTGCCAACATTAAAAGAGGATGATTCAATAGATGAGGCTCTGGATAATCATATGAATGTTGAACGACAAAAAGAAATTGAGAAATTTGCTAATGAAAACAATATAGATTTAGAAATATTAGAAACAATCATTAATGAGTTTGAATATAGTGGAATTTTCCCGGATGGATTAATAGGCCAATCTATTGAAGCTCCATTCTTGAAGAAAATTACTGTTATTGAGAATATAAAAGGATTTGTTAAGAATCTTCTAAGAAAGTATATGTAGGAGGTAATTATGTCAAGAGAAGAAAAGCAACAAACACAACAAGCAGAACTACAAAAAAATTTGTGGAATATTGCTAACACTTTAAGAGGCAATATGGATGCTAATGAGTTTAAAGACTATATTTTAGGACTAATTTTTTATCGATATTTATCAGAAAATTTAGTTAATTATGTAGAAGGAACATTATTAAAAGATGATAAAATCAGTTATCAAGAAGCTTGGTCTAAAGATGAATATAGATATAAATTAAAAAACTATTTAATAGAAGATTCTAACATGGGTTACTATATAGAAGCTGAATATTTATGGAGTGAACTAATTCAAAAAATTAAAACCGGAAAATTTGATATTTCAATGTTATCTAAAGCAATAAACTCTATAGCAGATTCAACCCTGGGTAATGAAGCAGAAGATGATTTTGAAAATTTATTTGAAGATATGGATTTAACCAATTCTAAGCTTGGTAGAGGGGAAGCAGAAAGGTCTAAATTATTATCAACGGTTATGCTTAAAATAGATGATATAGACTTCCATCATGAAGATGCTGAAATTGATGTATTAGGTGACGCGTATGAATATTTAATAGCAAATTTTGCAGCTTCAGCAGGTAAAAAAGCAGGAGAATTTTATACACCTCAACAAGTATCGCGAATATTAGCTAAATTAGTAACAATTAATAAAGATAAATTGCCAAACGTTTATGATCCTACTTGTGGTTCCGGGTCACTACTTTTGAGAGTAGGTAAAGAAGCAAAAGTAAGTAAGTATTATGGACAAGAATCAAATTCAACTACTTATAACTTAGCAAGAATGAACATGTTACTCCATGGCATTTCATTTAAACATTTTGATATTAAAAATGCTGATACTTTAGAAAATCCTAAACATAGAGATATGCAATTTGATGCTATTGTTGCCAATCCTCCATATTCAGCTAAATGGAGCGCTGATCCTAAATTTTTAGAAGATGAAAGATTTAGTGCTTATGGAAAATTAGCACCAAAATCAAAAGCAGATTTTGCATTCATTCAACACATGATCTATCAATTATCAGATAATGGTACTATGGCTGTAGTTTTACCTCATGGAGTGTTATTTAGAGGAGCTTCAGAAGGGGCGATTAGAGAATATCTAATTAAAGAAAAAAATTATTTAGATCTGGTTATAGGTTTACCAGCAAATATTTTCTATGGTACAAGTATTCCAACGTGTATATTAGTATTTAAGAAGTGTAGAGAAAATGAGGATAATATTCTATTTATAGATGCATCTAAAGAATTTGAACCAGGTAAAAATCAAAATAGATTAAGAGATGAAGATGTTGACAAAATAATAAATACTTATAAAAATAGAGAAGAAAAAGAAAAATATTCTCATGTTGCTACACTAAAAGAAGTAGAAGAAAATGAATATAATTTAAATATACCTAGATATGTTGATACATTTGAAGAAGAGGAAGAAATCGATATTAAAGCCGTTCAACGAGACTTAAAAGAAATAGATAAAGAAATAGCCGAGGTTACCAAAGAACTTAATGTTTATTTAAAAGAATTAGGATTGGAGGAATTATAAAATGAATTTGGAATCTTTAAAAATGGATATTACCAATTATTTAAATATTTTGTATGACTGTAAATATGATATTAATATTTACAAAGCTTTAAAAGCAAATAATAATGTAATAAATTTATATCCCTATCCATTTATAGTTATACTTAATTCATTAGTTGAGACATGCGTAGTGAGGTTAAATTCAATTATTGCATTTGGTAATCAAAAGAGAATAAGTAAATTAGTAACCAATTGCGAACACAACAAAAAACATGTAGCAGCTGATAATTTAGATATAGTATTAAATGAAATAAATACTATATTAGATAAGAATAAAAAATTACTTAATAATATTAAAACATGGAGAGATAAAAATCTAGCTCATAGTGATGCAAAATATTTTGGCAAAATAGAAGAGTTATTTAAAGATAATCCGATTATTAATGAAGAATTGATTAGTTTTATAGATTCACTAATTTTGAGCATTAAAGAATTATATAAACTATTTAAATGTGTTGGCGCGTATGATTGTTCCGCAGAAATAGAAAAAGATTTGGATAACTTATTAAACACTATAAAGAAAAAGGACTTATACAAATAAATTTTGTATAAGCCCTTTTTTTAGTTTAAATAACTTAGTTAAATATGTTTTCTCATTTTTTATTTTTTTGTCAATAGAAATCATGATTTGAGAATATTTGTTTTGATTTTCTATATTAGGTAAATTAATTACTAAATTCAAGATATCTTCTTTTTTTAAATTAGTTTGATTTACTCCATCATCAAATTTTAAATAATATGGATTTCTGTTAATTTTATAAAATAAATATTTGGGATTAATATTATTATTTGCCCTTAATAAACAAATTCTCTGATTTAAACTATATTTATCATTTTCGTCCACATAAAAACATTTTGCCAGTGCCTTGCCATTTGGAAGATCACTCATTACCATAGCTATATCATTTTCTTTTAAAGGACACAATTGTTCTGTACACTTTTTTATAACTGTTCCTTCAGTTGAAATAAATTTAGAATTAATTAATACATAATTACCGTTTTCATCAACAATATTTTCATGTCCTTTACCATTTCCAAAAGTTACAATATCTTTTAAAAGATATTCTGATTCACACATTAAATTTTTTATTATATTAAATAGTCCTGTTTTAAATAACTTAAGGGCTTC
>CALVHK010000031.1 GCA_944327405.1 uncultured Bacilli bacterium
AACTCTGTGTGTTTAAGGGGAGATGTTTAGATGAAAAAAACAAAAATAATATGCAGTATTGGACCTGCAACAAATACGAAAGAAGTATTCAAGAGTTTAGTTCATGCTGGAATGAATGTTGCCAGAGTGAATTTTTCACATGCAACTATAGAAGAAAGAGAAACAGTTCGTGATCTAGTGAAATGGATTAATGAAGAAGAAAATTTAAATATTGGTTTACTTTATGATACCAAAGGACCGGAATTTCGAAATGGTGAAGTAGTAGAAGGTGGAATTAATTTAATTCCTGGAAAAACAATTCGTATTGTGAGAGAAAATGTTGTTGGAAATGATGAGCGCTTTAGTGTAAATCACAAAGAAGCACTAGATAGTCTAAATATAGGTAGCATTATTCAACTAGAAAATGGTTTAATGAAAATTGAAGTCATTAGTAAAGAAGAAGACGGTGTTACTTGCAAAGTTATTAATGGTGGCATTTTAGGAAGCAAGAAAAGTTTATTTGTTCCTGGTGTAAAGCTAGATATACCCTTTATTAGTGAAGTAGACAAAGAAGATATTATTTATGCTTGCAAAAATAATGGCGACTTTCTAGCACTATCTTTTGTATCAACGAAAGAAGATGTTCTAGCAGCCCGAGAAATTTTAAACGAACAAAAAAGCAACATGAAAATCATTGCTAAAATTGAGTCTAAAACAGGAATTGATAATTTAGATGAAATTCTGGATGTTAGTGATGGTGTCATGGTAGCGCGTGGTGATCTAGGGGAAGAAGTATCCATCTCTTTATTGCCGGTTTATCAAAAATTAATTATTAAGAAAGCTAGAGAACATGGTAAGTTCTGTATTATTGCTACCGAAATGTTAGAAAGCATGAAGAAGAATTCGAGACCTACACGTGCTGAAGTAACCGATGTTGCAAACGCGGTATTAGATGGTACCGATGCAGTTATGTTAAGTGGAGAGACAACCGTAGGAGCATACCCAGTAGAAGCAGTCAAGTTTATGGCTAGTATTGCAAGTGATGCGGAGACTCACAGTGAAAATCATTTTGGTTATTTAGGTAAGATTGGCCGTACGGAATGTATTGCTAAAAGTGCCGTTGACCTAACCAGTTATGTTGATGTAAAAGCAATTGTAGCAGAGGCAATCAGTGGATACAGTACGCGTATGATTAGTAACTTTCGGCCAAAATGTCCAATTCTAGCTACTTGTACGACTCCTGAAGTAGCAAGAAGCTTAGCTCTAAACTATGGTGTTTACACAACTCTTGTTCCATTAATGGATGATACGGATGAATTAGTTGACCTAGTAAGAGAAAAAGCAATTGAATATTTTAAGCTTACCAATGGTGATAAAATAATTATTACCGGAGGACTCCCTGCCGTTAACAACATCCGTTTAACCAACTTTTTAAAGATTGAAGAAATTAACAATTCATAATATAATGGAAATGGTGATCATATGGATATTAACTTTAAAGGGGATGGCATTACCTTCAACTTCCGTGTTGCTGGCTTAATTAGAAACGGCAATAAAATACTTGTTGAGAAAAACAAAGAGGTAGATTACTATGGCCTAATCGGCGGCAGGTGTAAACTAGGAGAATCTAGTATCGAGGCTTTGCAAAGAGAAATTTTGGAAGAAACGGGACTCGAAACAGAATTTATAAGAGGTGTAGGGATAATTGAAAATTTCTTCATATCTCGTTATACTAACTCGCCATATCATGAAATATTAATCATTCGTGAACTAAAATTTAAGGATGCGGGTGCCTACAAGCAAGATGGGATAACAAACTTTGAAGAAAAAGAGAATGCAAAATTTTATTGGAAAGAATTAAGTGAGTTAAATAAATGTAAACCAGAGATCGTATTTTCTCACTTAAATGATAATACCTTCTTTCATTTTATTAACAAAGATGAGATGAAAACTGAATAAATGAAAAAAATAAGTCCAAGGTTGAATAATCTTGGTCTTTTTTTTACATGATTAGAATAGAATTTATAGGAGGCCCATTTATGTTTAATAACTTTGGATTTATTGGAAGTCAAATACTAAAAGATGCAGAAGAAGAAAGAAGAAGTCTGTCTCATCCTTATGTTGGAAGTGAGCACTTACTTTTAGCCATTCTAAAAGGAAATAGTATTCTAAAAGAAAGATTAGAAGAACTAGGATTAACCTACAAGAAGTTTCGAACAGAATTAATTGATATTGTGGGAATTCCTAAAAAGAATATCGATGCAAACTTATACACTCCTTTATTAAAAAGAATACTAGCAAATGCTTTAAGTGATGCCAAAGAAAACAATAAAGGAATTGTAACGGAAAATCATTTCATGATTGCCATGCTTGATGAAGGAGAAGGAATTGCCATTCGTATTATGATTGGTATGAATATCGACTTAGATGAATTATATGATGAGTTAAAAGTAAAACCGCAAGACATCAAACAAGAAAAATTAGAGGTGTTAAATGTGGGAAGAGTTCTAAACGATCAAGTGGATCGTTTTGATGCCGTCATTGGTCGCGATAAAGAATTAAATGAGGTTATAGAAGTATTACTACGTAAGAAAAAAAGTAATCCTTTATTGATTGGACCCGCAGGAGTAGGTAAAACAGCCATAGTAGAAGAACTAGCCAGAAGAATAAACACCAAAGATGTACCACTTCCTTTGATGAATAAAAGAATTATTGAAATATCGATGGGAGATTTAGTGAGTGGTACCAAATATCGTGGTGAGTTTGAAGAAAGACTCACCAAAATCATCAAAGAAGTAATCAAAAACAAAGAAATTATTTTATTTATTGATGAAGTTCATTCTATGGTTAATGCTGGTGGTGCTGAAGGTGCGATTAATGCGAGCGACATATTAAAGCCGTATTTAGCCAGAGGAGACCTAAAAGTAATTGGAGCCACAACAACCGAAGAATACGAGCGTTTTATTGCGAAAGATAAAGCATTAGAAAGAAGATTTGAAACCATTCTCGTCAAAGAACCGAATATCGAAGAAACAAAAGAAATATTACTAGGACTAAAACCAAGTTACGAACAACACCACAGAATCAAGATTACAAATGAAAATATTGAAGACTTAGTAACTCTTGCGAACAAGTACTTATTTAAAAAGAAAAATCCGGATAAAACAATTGACCTACTAGATAGTGTCTGTGCTTATGTAAAAAGAAGAAATATTCTAAAAGAGGAATTAACTCCTCTAGAAAAAAGACTAGAAGAATTAACATTATTAAAAGAAAAATATGTAAAAGATAGTATATTTGATAAAGCCTTAGATACCTGTTTAAGTATTAGTGAATTGGAAGAGCAAATAACATCATTGAAGGAAGAAAAAAGTGATGGCATAAAAAAAGAAGACATTCTAAAAGTAATTGAAGCAAAAAGCAACATTCCTTTATTTATAAACAAGGATGAATTAATAGAAAATTTACAAAACGAAATGCAAAAGAATATTCTTTTTGAAGATGATGCCATAAATAAATTAATGGAGAATTTAAGGATTTTTTATGACAAAGAAAGTATGATGAAACTCTTGCTCGCTGGTCCTTCAGGAGTAGGAAAAACGTCTAGTGTTAAACTCTTAAACAAGGTAACCGGAAATAATTTAATACGTCTAGACATGAGTGAATATAAAGAATCATCTTCCGTGAGTAAACTAATTGGTACTCATGGAGGATATGTTGGCTATAATGATCCGTTTATTTTTAAAGAAATTAAATACAACCCATATTCTATATTACTAGTAGACGAACTTGAAAAAGCCCATCCAAGCATCATAAACTTGTTTTTACAAATCATGGATGAAGGAGTAATTCATGATGCTCATGGAGAGGCAATTGATTTTTCTCATACATTAATTATTATGACTTCTAATGCTTATAAAAAAGGATGTGTTGGCTTTAACAAAGAGTCAAGCGAAGATTTAACCGAATATTTTAGTGAAGAATTCCTAGGAAGGTTTGATGATATTATCATGTTTAAACCACTTACTAAAGAGGAAGCAAAAACATATTTAAAAGACAAAATAAAAGAAGAGATAGACTACGATGAAGTATTAGATGACACATCTTTCGAAAAATATGGCTTCCGCTATTTAAACAAAATTATTAATAAACATAAGTTAAAAATAAAACAGTAAACAAACACTTTACACAAAAACAATTCCCAAAAATAAAGAGAAAATAAAGAAACGAGTAAAAAAATCTCGTTTTTTGTTGCTATTATCTTTTTCTTTTGATATTCTTAAATAGAAGGGAAGTGTTGAGATGAAAATTTCATTAGATCCAAATAGTGGATTTTTAACAGAGGATAAAAAGAGGTATGATAAAAAGAAAGCTTTATATGTTGCTGGTGTGAAAGCGGCTGTTTGCTTTAAACCGGGTGAGGTTACTCCAGAATTGATTAGACAAACCGAAACTGAGGAGCGTATTATTGAAAGAGGAATAAACACAATTTTGAGTGACCACACCTCTCCAAGCGAGCAACCTACCGTATCATTAGAAATTGTTGGTATTCCCAAAATACTATGTATGGTCTTAAACAACGAACATGAATATCAAGCTGATGAAAGATCCCTCAGATACACTGCTGTAAAAAGAGCGGAATACATTAGTGATTTAGAAGTAGAACTCTATAGTAAATGGTTAGATATTTTTATGAATATCTTAAATACGGAACATCTTGATTTCTTTAAAAGATTTAATAAAGGTACAACAGAGGAGGAAACCGAGAAAAAAGCTCGAAGTGCGATCAAAAAAATAGCTCAAGAAAATGCTCGATATATGGTAAGTGTATTTATGCCAACCACACTTACTTATACGGTACCTTTAGCCCAAATAAACAAAATATGTTTATACATGTATGGTATTATAAATGAACCAAGAAACGAATTTGAAGAAAAATTAATTCCATATTTCAAAGATTTTATTAGCCAATTGAAAGATTTAGGTTGTATTATTACCCATCATGATGTTACAGAACTTTGTCCGAAATTAGCAGAGAAAGATACGGATGAAATTTTATATAAGAACAACAAAAGCGTTGATCTATCACTGTTCGCCGAAAGAAATAAATTTTCGGGAATCAACGAGCCAAATGAATATGGCGTAACAATTAGCTATAACATGAATTTATCTCTAGCAAGTCTAGCTCAGTTCCATCGTCATAGAACCATGAACTTTGAAATGACTACACCAAGTATCACCGAAGAAAAATTCTATATTCCTCATTTATTAGATGGAAAAAAAGACTTGATAAAAGAATGGTGTAAAGACATTTTAAAAGTAAATAAGTATTATCCTCAAGGAAAGATTGTAAGAGTAAACATGAATGGCCCATTAAAACACTTAGTAAATTATGTTGGTAAAGAACGTGCTTGTGACAGTGCCTTCCTAGAAACTCAAGATGTATTTACAAATCAAATGCTACCCGAAATTTATGAAGAATTATTAAAATCAGGTAAATACAATTTAGCAGAAGCCTTAAAGCCATATGTTGGCAAATTAAAATGCATGTATCCTGATTACAACTGTCCAACTCCATGTGGACATCCAAGAATAAGAAGAAAATTCTAGGTGAATTTATGAGTGGGAAATTAATTGTGATTGAAGGAACAGATTGTTCTGGAAAAGAAACACAAACAAAATTATTAGTAGAAAAACTAAAGAAAGATGGCCTCAAAGTAGTAAGTATTTCTTTTCCCATGTATAATACTCCAACTGGTAAAATTATTGGAGCTTGCCTTCAAGGAAAACAGGCGATGTGTGAAGAACTCTTAAAAGGTAAAACTGGTTTCTTTCCGGAAGGAGGAGGCGAGGTTGATAGTCTAACCGCTTTATGTTACTATGCTGCCGATAGACGCTACAACCTACCCATAATAAAGCAGTATCTGTCTGATGGCTATATCATTATTGCGGATCGTTATGTAACAAGCAATATGGCTCACCGCGGAGGAATGCTAGACACCAAAGAAGAACGGTTAAAAATGTATCAAAAAATAGACACACTAGAATATGATCTCTTAGAGTTACCAAGACCGGATCAAATAATATTCCTTTATATGCCCTATGAATATGCTTGCCAGTTAAAAGAAAAAAGGAATGAAGCTCCAGATGAAACAGAGCAAGACGAAAACTATTTAAGAAAAGGTGAAAATGCTTACTTAGAACTAGCCGAACTCTATCATTATGATACCATAAACTGCGTTCAAGATAACGAGATTAGAAAAATAGAAGATATATCCCAAGATGTTTATAACCTAATAAGACGTAAATTATAATAATAAAGTCATAAAGTCTCTTAGAGGCTTTATTTTTTATCCTCCCAACAGAAAATCATCAATAAAACTAACTTCTCATATATTTATAGTGTAAAGTAAACAACTAAATAATTGACAAATAGAATGGAAATGTTATACTAAAACTAGATAAATGTTTCTACATTTAGGAGGTAGTGATGAAAAATTTTACAAACTATACAGTTTATGACAAAAAAGAGAATATGCATGATGAAACCAAAGTAGCTCGAGGTGCATTAGGACATGATCCCGTAACAGGAGCGATTAGTTTTCCCATTTTTCAATCATCAACATATAGACACATTGGAATTAAAGAAAACACCAATTTCAATTATAGTCGTATTATTAATCCAACAAGGGAAGAATTTGAACGAACCATGGCCATGTTAGATCATGGGTATCGTGCTTTTGCTGTATCAAGTGGTATGGCTGCAGTTAGTCTTGTCCTAACTATGCTAAAACCCAAAGAACACATATTAGCATCTGATGATGTATACGGGGGAACAGTTCGTGCTTGTGATGAAGTCTTAAAATACAACGAAGTTGAATACGACCAAGTAGACTTTACGGATTTAGAATTAGTCAAAAAGATGACAAAGAAAAACACAAAAATGATGTTTATTGAAACACCAACAAATCCTATGATGAAAGTAGCAGATATTGCTGAAATCTGTAAATTTGCCCATTCAAAAGGAATCACCGTGGTAGTCGATAATACATTCTTAACTAGTTACTATCAAAAACCACTTGATTTAGGTGCTGACATAGTCGTATATAGTGCTACAAAATATATAGGAGGACACAATGACATTCTAGCCGGTGTCGTTGTCGTAAGTACTAAGGAGCAAGCTGAGTATTTAAATTTACAAATGGCAATCTATGGAGCTTGCCTAGCTCCTATGGATTCTTGGCTAGCTCTAAGAGGACTTAAAACTCTAGCTGTCCGTATGGATAGACATAGTGAAAATGCTATGAAAGTAGCAGAATTCCTTCGAAATCATGCAAAGGTTAAAAAAGTATATTATGTTGGATTTAAAGATCACCCACAGTATGAAATTAGTCTAAAACAAAGTAAAGGCTTTGGTGGCATGATATCTTTTGATTTAGGTGACATGTCAACTGTAAATAAATTCTTAGAAAAAATAAACTTAATTTTATTCGCTGAAAGTTTAGGAGGAGTAGAAAGCTTGGTTACGCACCCAGCCTCAAGAACCCATACTGAGGTTTCAAAAGAAGCTAGAGAAAAACTGGGAATAACCGATACACTACTTAGACTTTCGGTAGGAATTGAAAACGTTGATGATATAATCGCTGATATTAAACAAGCATTAGAATAGGGTGGTATGATGAGATTTACAAAAATGCAAGCTTATGGCAATGACTATGTCTATATTGATGCCATAAATCAAAAATTAGATAATTTAAATGAACTAGCGAGATTCGTCTCTAATCGTCACTTTGGCATAGGTAGTGATGGTATGGTACTCATTTGTCCGAGTGATGTAGCAGATTTTAAAATGCGTATTTTTAATCCAGATGGAACGGAAGCTGAAATGTGTGGTAATGCTATCCGTAGTGTTGGAAAATATGTATACGATCATAAGCTAACTAATAAAACAATATTAAAAATTGAAACTCTAGGAGGAATTAAAACATTAGAGTTAACCGTAGAAAATGGAGTAGTTACCAACATCAAAGCCAATATTGCTAAACCAATATTTGATCCTAAACAAATACCTGTAAACACAAACAAAGACAAATTTATAATGGAAGATGTAAAAATACTAGACCAAACCTTCAAGTTAAGCAGTCTTTCTTGGGGAAATCCTCACACGGTCTTATTTGTGGATGATGTAGCTAATTTTGATGTAGCCGCGTATGGTCCTGCAATTGAAAATAACCGGGAAATATTTCCAAACAGAACCAATGTAACATTTGCCGAGATAGTGAGTAAAAACTATATCAAAATAAGAGAATGGGAGCGAGGAACTGGTGAGACCATCGGTTGTGGTACAGGTTGTGCAACAGCCGTTGTAATTGCAAACGAACTAGGTCTAACCGAAGGAAAATGCAAAGTAGAACAAATTGGTGGTATTCTAGAAATTGAATATACAGAGAATAAAGAATTATATATGATAGGACCTAGTCATTTTGTATTTGAAAGTGAGATTGATGTTTCACACATTATAGGAGGAGAAAAATGAAAAAATTAAACGAAATCTTAAAAGGGATAAGCTACAATATATTAACAGGAACTGATGATATAGAAATTAATGATATTAAATATGATTCAAGAAAAGTCGAAAAAAATGATATCTATATATCTTTAAAAGGCTATACAACCGATGGCCATGATTATATTCCGGAAGCGATAGCAAAAGGTGCAAGTGTTATCGTTGTATCTAAAATGGTAAATATCATTGGCGATGTAACAGTAATCAAAGTAGATGATTCAAGAATTGCTCTAGCATATATGTCTGCAAACTTGTTTGATCATCCAGCGGATAAATTAAAAGTAATTGGTGTAACGGGAACAACTGGAAAAACTACAACCACACATATGATAAGAGAAATGTTAGAAAAATCTGGAATAAAATGTGGGTTAATTGGAAGCATAGGAGTTAAATACAATGATGAAATAATCCATACTGACAATACAACTCCTGAATCATACGAAATACATCGTTTCTTTAAAGAAATGCTAGATCACGGTATGACTCATGTAGTTATGGAAACCTCTAGTCAAGCTTTTAAACTAAATAGACTAGCAGGTATCACTTTTGATATAGGAGTACTTACGAATGTGACAACCGACCATATTGGCCCAGGAGAACATGAGAGCCAAGAAGAATATGTTGCCTGTAAAAACAAACTATTCTTAAATAGTAGAGAGATTATAAGCAATAATGATTCTCTTTATTTGGATGAAGTTTTAAAAGGGATAGAAGTACCAATTACTACTTATGCGATTAAAGGAAATGCTGATCTAAAAGTGACAGACATTAAACTAATTAATGATACAGACTTTTTTGGTTCCGAGTTTACCACAACTGGATTAATTAATGATACTTTTAGAACCTGTATACCAGGTGAGTTTAATGTCTACAATGCCCTATGTGCCTTACTTGTGTGCTACAAACTAGGAGAAGATGTGAGTAGTGCCAAAGATGCTTTACTAACCGTGAAAGTTAGAGGAAGAATGGAAACAGCTTTAGTAACACCAAAATATAAAGTATTAATCGATTATGCTCATACGGAAGATGGAATGAAAGGACTCGTAAAAACTTTGAGGGATTACAAACCAAAAAGATTAATAAGCGTTTTTGGAGGAGGCGGAAATCGTCCCAAAGAACGTAGATATAATCTTGGAGAAATCATTGGTGGGGCATCTGACCTTTGCATTATTACCGAAGACAATCCAAGATTTGAAGAGATTAGTTCAATTAATAAAGACATCAAAGTTGGACTTGACAAAGTAGGAGCAAAATATATCGAAATACCAGATCGTGCTGATGCGATCAAGTATGCTTGTGAGAATGCCCAAGATGGCGATTTAATCTTACTTGTAGGAAAAGGTCATGAAGAATATCAAGACATCAAAGGAGTAAAATACTATTTTAATGAATTAGATGTAATTGACGAAATTAAGAAGAATTTAAAATAATCTTCTTTTTTTCTTATAGGAAAATACACGAAATACGTGTATTTTTAAAATTTAGTCTTGACGAACGTATGTATTTGTAGTATAATGCTATTATCAGGGGTGATAATTATGAAAATACATAGAGCTTATAAATTTCGCTTGTATCCAACAAAAGAACAAATAGTATTAATTCGTAAAACTTTTGGTTGTACGAGGTTTGTTTATAATTATTGTTTAGATTTAAAAAGAAATCATAAATATTTAACAAAATTTGATTTAATAAAAGAACTACCAAAATTAAAAAAAGAATATCTATTTTTAAAAGAAGTGGATAGCATGTCACTTCGGAATTCCATTACTGATTTAATGACGGGTTTTGAAAAGCAAGGAAAAGGAATGGGTGGCTATCCAAGATTTAAGAAGAAGGGTGAAAAAGAGAGCTTCCGTACTAATTTTATTACTAGTAGTTATAAAGGTACAGTCTATGAAAATATAAAAGTGGATTTAACAAAGAGAGTAATTGAGCTCCCTAAGTTAAAGAGTGTCAAAATAAGAGGTTATCGTAATTTAAATAAAATAAACGGTAGAATACTTAATGCCACCATAAGTGAAGTAGGCACTAGATTTTATGTGTCTGTATGTGTAGAGGAAGAACTAGATTTACCGGAAAGAAAAAACAATCAAGCAGT
>CALVHK010000032.1 GCA_944327405.1 uncultured Bacilli bacterium
ATAAATAAATGGTGCCGACAGAGGGAGTCGAACCCCCAACCTACTGATTCATACTACTATAGTTTTCACTACCAGTTGTCTGTTTGTAGTCTGGACTTTCTCTTAACCATATCGATTTGACTTAGGTTCGTCGTATAAAGTCTCTACACTCGAAGACTAAGCTTCTAGCTCGGGATTGGCATATATAAATACTTAGCTTTCCCCGAATTAGCGACGTCCACTATAACCATTTCTAGTTATAGGTGCAAGATAGTTCCAAAAGCATATGCTTCTATCCCACAAGTCAGTTGCGCTGCCAGTTACGCTATGTCGGCAAAAAAAACAATGGTGGGCGCTATAGGACTCGAACCTATGACCCCCTGCTTGTAAGGCAGGTGCTCTAACCAACTGAGCTAAGCGCCCCTGTGCCATTGACGTAATTTAATATAACATTAATAAAGAAAGATGTCAATAACTTTTTGACATCTTTTTGCAATAAATTAACGTTTTTTTACTTTTTTATCAGGCAAAAAAGAATTATTCTTCTTTTATGAGTTCTTTAATGGTATTTACTACTGCTAGTTTACCATAATTGTATGTTACTCCGCCCTGTTGGTAGGCAATGAAAGGCTCTTTTAGGGGTCCATCACAAGATAGTTCAATACTTGATCCTTGGGTAAATGAGCCACTGGCCATAATAATATCATCATCATATCCTGGCATTGGAGCAGGAACGGGAAGAGTATTTGAATCAATTGGAGAATGCCTCTGTATTCCTTGGACATATTTAATTAATAAATCTCGGTCATTAAAAGTAATCGCTTCCACGATATCGGCACGACTATCATTATATTTAGGTGAAACATTATATCCTAAGTGTTCCAAAAGGTAAGATGTTAATACAGCAGTTTTTAGGCTAGACGCCACAACACTGGGAGCAAAATAAAGGCCTTGTAAAATACTTTTATTAGCACCTAAACTCGGTCCCACTTCTAATCCTTCACCCGGTAAATTCAGTCTTTCGGCACATAATTCGATTAACTTTTTATCTCCACAGATATAAGCGCCATTACTAGCTAAAGATCCACCTAAGTTTTTAATTAGAGAGCCTACAATGATGTTTGCACCTACTTCTAGGGGAGATACTCTCTCTACCATTTCACAATAACAATTATCAATCATGATAATGACATCTTTATCCACTTCTCTAATTTTTTCTATTACTTCTTTTATATCTTGAATCAGTATGCTTTTTCGGGTAGAATATCCCTTACTTCTTTGAATTTCTATTACTTTGATTTTCTTTTCCTTTAACTTTTTTATAATACGTTCTGTATCAAAACAGTCATTTATTAAATCAATTTGTTCGTAATTGATACCAAAGCTTTTTAAAGAACTAGGGTTATCAATAATACCTATTACTTCATGCATAGTGTCATAGGGAAGACCTGTAATAGATAATAGTGTATCCCCAGGTCGAAGAAGAGCAAAAAGACTTGTTGATAAAGCATGAGAACCACTGATCAATTGATTTCTTACTAAAGCAGATTCTCCTTTTAGGACTCTTGCAAAAACCCGTTCTATAGCATCTCTTCCGGTATCATTATAACCATAACCAGTTGTCATATTAAAATGGGTTTCATTAATATTTTCTTCATGAAAAGCCTCTAAAATAAGCTTGCTAAAAAAAGCCTCATTTTCATCAATCTTCTTAAAAAGATCACTACACTTTAATTCCGATTCTTTAACTAGTTCATCTATCATCTGTTTTTAGTCCTTTCTAAACACTTTTCTTCTACTTGTTCGTAAAAATAATCGATTAGCGAACCATTATAATCTTGGGGAGGATGAGCTATTTCTAACATATCATTGTTTTCAATTTCACCAATAAATTTATGATATCGTTCAATGTATGGTCTTATTTCTAATAGTTTGGCAAATTGATTATCACTTATTTTTTTGGGAACTTCACAAACAACCATGTCATACGCTATTGATAAAATAATATATCCTAAATCAAATAAATCGTATTTCTCTGTATCAGCAGGAAAATGGTTTTTTAAAATAAAATCTTCAATTAACTCTTCATGATATTTAAAATCACTTCCATTATAATAAATAGGACTATCAGTATTGGAAATAATTATAATTTCTTTTTTTAACATCTTGATCCTCCATCTACTCTAATAACAGCATTATTAATATAACTTGCACTACTACTACATAGAAAAAAAACGACACTTGCTATTTCATTTGGTTCGGCAAAACGATTTAAAAGAATTTTTTTACATTCTTCTTTTTTATATTCTTCGTCTAGTTCTTTATTCATATCGGTGTTCATCCAACCACAAGCGATGGCATTTACCCGAATGTTTGGAGCATACTCTACAGCTAGATTGTGGGTTAAAGAAATTAAACCTGCTTTTGATGCATCATAGTCTAGACTGTAGGGATAGTAGGTGTCTATGGCATTGGTTGAAGAAATATTTACAATACAGCCTTTATCCATAATGGTTGTTCCATATTTGCATACTAAAAAAGGACCAATTAAGTTTGTTTCTAAAATAGCAATAAAACTTTCTTTTGTTTTTGCACTTACTAAGGAATCAAGCGCTATTGCAGCATTGTTGATAATCACGTCTAAATGACCTTCTTCTTCTTTGATTTTTTCCACCATGTTGATTATTTCTTCTTCATTTCTTACATCACATTTTACTAACTTTGCTAACTCATAATTTTGAGCTAATTCTTGGGCTTTGTCTTCACTTTTGTTGTAATTGATGTAAACAATGTCATGATTTTCTAAAAAAACTTTAGCAATCGCCGCACCTAAACCACGGGATGCTCCGGTTACTAAGACTACTCGATTCATATTATCACCTCGCAAGTTCATTATTATACACGTTTGTATTCGTTAAGTCTACCCTTATTAATTCTCCTTGGTAAAAATATTCGATGTTAGCTTCTCCTCTTGTATCGGTATCTAAATATCTTAGAACATGCCAAATATAATCTTTATCGCCATATTGTTCACCATAAGCCTCAGGAATAAGCTTAGTCCATGAAAAATCAGTAAAATCAGTTTTATAATGTTCTAGTGTGCTTTCATCACATACATTTGACATAGCATATAATCCCTTGTTATAAGCATCTACAGCCATAAAAATATTTTCATATCTATCGATACATCTCCTAAAAATAGCACATCCAATTTGAAAATTATCTTCTAAATCTTGCATAACTAAATAATTTTTACCTTCTAGTCTTGGATCATCTAAACGTCTAGCATCTGCAATATAAAACTCATCATATTCCCCGGTAAATTCACCATTTTCATAAACGGGTATTTTACAGTATTCGATAGCATTATCATTGTGAAAAGATGAAACTTGCAGTTGCATTGGACCACATGCTCCTCCGGAATTTATCGAGCAATCAAGTAGGCCATATTCTTGACTAACTAGTGCATATGTTAAATCTTTAGGCAAGCCATATCTTTCAATCCACTCATCTAAATATGGAGAGCATAATTCAATAGTCTGCTCTAATTTACCACTTGCGGTCATGTCATCAAAAGCTAGTTCTACTTGAATTGTATCGCTTGAGTCTTCTATTATTTCTTGTTCTTCAAGGGAAGCATCATTATCTAAAGAATTGTTATTCTCATAAGTTAACAAACTTTCTAAATCACTTTGTGATGCTTTTGTAGAGGTTTGTAACTCACTAATTATTTGTTCTTCAGTTGTTACTTTTGCTTTGTCTTTGCTTAAAAAACTAGAAGCTAGAGAAAGCACGGCAACTAAAGAAAGGCTTCCGGCTAAAACTTGAAGCTTTTTCGGCATTCTTCTTTTTCTATTTACTTTTGGAATGTATTTCGGTGGTAAAGTTTTCGCGTATCTTTTTAGTTCGCCACTAGTTAATTCTTTTAGTAATTCTTCAAATATTAAATCATATTTACCAGTCTTCGTGAATACTTTGACATTATCTATGACAATCGATAAATTATTAGAATATGATATTTCACTAGAATTTTTCCTGTTATCTATTCTTGTATAATTTCCTTTGGCCATTGTTCTTAAAACGGCCATGATCTCTTCTTGTGTTAATGGTGTTAGATGGACTTTATCATTTTTATAAGTATAAGCGTAATATTTTCTGCCATTATCATAATCAATGTATATTTTATTCATTATTTTCACCCATTTTGCTTTCTATTATCTTGTCGATCATGTCGTATTCACTACTGGATAAATCATCATTAATAATATATTTATCATCAACTAGTTCGTAGGAAGATGCTAAAAGATCATTGTCTACTAAATAAACGATATAATTTTTACTAAAGTTGTAATCAAAATGAGTAAATAACAACGTTGCTTTTATTTTTGTGCCATCAATACTTTCTAATACAATTTCATTCATATACGCTCACCCTATTATTATTATAAAATATTTTTGGGATAAGTGCTAGATAAAACCCTTAAAAACGTATAGAAAAAGTCAACTTTTTATTTTCTTGTATTATCATAATACCCGCCTGCTGTTTTATGGATTCTAGCTCTGGAAATAGTATAGTCTTTATCCGGATTTATATCATCTAATATTGTTGGATTATAAATATCTATTTTTCCTGCTGTATAAAGATTGGAAATAATGTCCAGTAACTTTTGATTTATATTGCTTTTTTCTAGAAAACTTAAGTAGTGATAAAATTCGTTGTAGCTCCATTCATGTGAATAAACATCCCCACTTAATACGTTTAGAAGCATATAGATAAATGAAGCACTTGTTATGTCTTTATTTGGAATAAACTTGCCGCTTTCTTCATCTAATATGTATTTGTTAGGATAATTTTCTAACAAAAAGTTTAGAGTTGTGTATTTTGATATAGGGATAGGGCCTCCTATAAAATAAGAACTATCTAGATCAACTGCTTTAACCACATGCTCTTTTAAATCTAAAATAAAGTTTGCTTCATGAATATCGCCAAGAAAAAACTTTCCTTCTAAATAGTGATCTTCGTTAATTTTAATTAAAATATTTAAGACTTCTTTGAGCCATTTTAGCTTTTCTTTTAAAGTAACCTCAGGATTATTTAAAAGTAGAGTTAAATTAATATTGTCTGTAATATAGGGCATAGCAAATCCGGATATTTCTCCATCTAAAGATACTAATGATGTTGGAAGAACCAACTCAGGCATGTTTATATGCTCAAATGTAGCGATTAGTTTGGAAATGATACTTACTTTATCGGCCATATATCCCGATGATTGATTGTAATATATTTTTAATAAATCCGATATGTGTTTATATTCACTTTTGAAGTCATGAATATAAAGTTTTGCTTCTTTATTTACAATGTTTCTATTTAAATTAAGAGGTGGTAATTTTCTTAGACCTCGTTTTGATATATTAATTACTCGCATAACATCACTTCCGTAAAAATCGTGGTTATTCTATCATAAATCATAGAAAAAAGTCAACTTTGGGGTTGACTCTTATTTTTTTGTTACAATGAGTTTCATTGCTGTTTTGGCCTCACCATTAATAGTGACATCATTGAAGGCTGGTATTACAACTAAATTATCACCACTAGGTGCTACAAAACCTCTAGCTATAGCTATTCCTTTTATCGCTTGATTGAGAGAACCGGCACCAATCGTTTGGATTTCCACACTGCCTTTTTCTCTAAAGATATTGGCAATAGCTCCTGCTACTTTGCTAGGATTAGACTTGCTAGATACTTTTAATATTTCCATATATTTATTCCTCGACTTTCTAATTAAATATATGAAAAATACTTACAATTATTCTTCTAAATCAATACTTTCATAAGCTCCTAAATCATAGACTGTGTAGCCTAGATCGATTAGTGTTTCAGCAGCTACTTTACTTCTTACTCCACTTCGGCAATAAACAAATAAAACGGTATCTTTATCAATTTCTATTTCATTAATTTCATCTACTGGTATGTTTATCGCATTATCTAAATGAGACTCGTTGTATTCATCCGCTGTCCTTACATCAATGATTTGGTAATTTCCAGACTCATTCATGATTTCTAGAGCAGTAGCACTGTCTATTTTTTGGTAGGTAAATGTCTCCTCTTCACTAGCACAACCTGTTAGTAACAGGCTCATTAATAATATAACGATTAATTTTTTCATTCACTCTTCTCCCATCTTGCATAAATTCCACATGGTAATATTAGATTACTATTTTTAACAGGAAGTCCTAACTCATCACTTGATATGACTCCCCTAAACTTGGAATTTATTCTTAAATAAAGAATATTTTCTAATACGGTTTTGGATAATCCTGTTGTATATGAGTTAATCAAAAATAGAAGTGGATCATCACTTAGAAGTTCGCTCGCATCCTTTATCAAATCATCTAAATCGGTTTCAATATTCCATACTTCACTTTTGGATCCTCTACCAAATGTGGGAGGATCCATCATGATGATGTCATATTTATGGCCTCTTCTAATTTCTCTTTTGACAAACTTTCTTACATCATCTACCAAGAAATGAATCTCTTTATCTTCCAAATGATTTAGTTTTACATTTTCTTTGGCCCACTCAATCATACCTCTTGATGAATCCACGTGAGTAACCGTGGCACCGGCACTTAAGGCTGCAACAGAAGCTGCACCAGTGTAGGCAAAAAGATTTAGAACACGAACTTTACGGTTTGATTTTCGAATAATCTCTCTTATTAAGTTCCAATTATAGGCCTGTTCTGGGAATAAGCCGGTATGTTTGAAACCCATTAGTTTTAGATTAAATTTTAAATCATGATAGTTTATTACCCAAGATGTTGGAATGTCTTTTTTTATTTGCCATTTTCCTCCACCAGTGTTACTTCGGTTATATACCGCATGAGCGCTTCTCCAATCAAAAGACTCATCTTTGTTCCATATTACTTGAGGATCTGGTCTATTTAATATAAATCCATTCCATGACTCTAGTTTTTTACCATTATTTAAATCCAATATTTGATATTCTTCGAAATCTGTTACTAATTTCATTATTTATCCTCCATTAGATAACACACAATAGGATCAATAATATCTAGTATGCCATTAATGAAAAAGAAGAAACCAACAATAATCGTTTGGACTGATGCTTCATAATAAAGATTTAGACCAGTTAAAAGTCCGGATGTTAGGAAGGCAAAAAGCATAAATAGTCTTAATACCCACATTTTATTTTGCCGGTCATGATAAAAATCGGCTTTCTTAAGTTTAATTAAACACATAAGTCCCATCCATATCAGTAATACTAAAACTAAATTTTCATTGGTTAAGTTTATTAGAAATAAGCTTATTAAGGCTCCAATAGAAATAATACAGGTAAATAAGCTTTCAAAGTCTTTGTTTTTGATTGTAAATAAAAACTGAGTAAGTTTTATTAACGCATAAAAGCCAAATACTGTTTTTAAAATAAAGCCTAAATCATTAAATTTAAATGTTGGTAGTAATAATATTACTCCTGCTAGTAACATTAAAGATATTCCTGTTACTAAATCAACTAACTCTTTTTTATTCATAACACACCTCTTGCCATAATTATAGCACATTTTAAAAAAGAAAAATACAGATATTTAGTCTGTATTAATTACAAATGGTTGAGATGCAGTTCCATTACCACTAGAAATGGTAACATCACTACGGAGGTTGATGATAGGACGTATATTTGATGTTAGACTAACGTTGCTATATCCCAATTGCCCAGATGAACTTACTCTATACACAAAAGCATATCTTGTAGTGAAATGAGAAGGAGTCATAGTCCAATAATCTTGCTCTGTAGTAAGATAATTATTTGCAGCTGTGCCATTTAAAGATATTCCTCCATATATTGCTTCATCTGCTGTTATTAGCCCTATTGGGATATTTAAGATATCACTGCTGCTACATAATAAGGTTGGATTTTTATTTTCTGTTAATCTTATGTATGGTGCATAGAAAAATGCAATTCCATTTGCTGCCCATGACTCTGTTGTTCCACTTGTGTTTGAGTAAGATACTCTATCGCTGCAAAATTTGGCTTTGGTATCAATATAATTAGCATAACTTACCAAATTTTTATTGTACCATTCATTTAATATTTCTAAAATAGTACTATCTAGTCCTGTTCCATGCTGCGTTCCATCATATGACAATCCGACATAGTAGCTATAATCTGTTGAACTATTGAAGGCGCTTGTCCCAATTCTAGTCTCTTCCCCTGTGGCATCTTCACTTGTTCCTTGATAGATTAATCGGACGCTACCATCTCCATTAATACGGACAATCCTCCAGTAGAATCCAGCAAATGATACCCAGTTATCTGTTGGGTTTCCGGCAAAGTAATATACTTCTCCATCGTCATCATATTGACTTTCATCAGCTGATTTATAGATTATTCCGGTTGTTGTTTCTGTTACTGTCGTACTAAAATCTGTTCTTGTTAATACTGTCGGATAATATGTTAGTAACGTATCTTTAATTGATACTTGTTTATCAAAATATAAATAGCATTTAGTACCTGGCGCGGTCATTGGAGATACTGTTAGCATTTGTGTTTCTGTCTTATAACTTAGCGTAATACTATCATCTCTATTTCCATCTATAGTGCAATAGCTTGCACTTTCATTAAAAACATATCCTTCAGTTGGAATGGTATCACTTCTTGAATATCCTGTATCATTTGATTCATCTTGTATGTAGACTGCTACTGTATCTTGAACTTTTTGTTCGCTAACTTCTTCATTTAAAATGCTTTTACCCTTTTCTTTACTTGTTGTTATTAATAATATTGTTGATACAACCAATATTATAATACTTGCTACAATTATTTTCTTTATTAATAACTCCTTTGACTTAATCATGCTTCCACCTACTTTAAGTTAAGTTTATCACATATCTTTTTTGTTAGTCAATACCGAACAATAACGTTTGTATGTTAAGCAATACTTTACATATTTTTGTGAGCTAATACTTTACAATAATATTAGGTGATTAAAGTGAATAAAATAGAATTTGATAATAATATTTATGATACTATTCGAAAAAACATCAGAAAGTACCGTAAAGAAAGAAAGATAACTAGTGCTGAACTCGCTGAAATGGTTGGATTATCTCATGAGTTTATTAGACAAATACAAAGTGATAAGGCGGCTTATAATTTTTCCGTTGAAACTTTATATAAAATATCTGTAGCTTTAAATGTTAGTTTAGATGATTTAATTAAGAAAGATTCAGAATAGTTCTGGATTTTTTTATGTCAAAAAAAGAAGCATTGTTAGATCAATACTTCAATTTCTTCTTTTGGTAATTCTGTTGCTTTCATGATGTCTTCTACTGAAAATCCTTTTTTAAACATGGTTTTTACTGTTGATATTTTTTCTAACGATCTACCTTTATCTTCTGCTTGGTTAAGCAACACATTCATTTTATCATATTTTTCTAATCTTTCTTCACTATTTAAGAAATTTTCTACAAATTCTACTGTCTCTTGCATAATTCTATCCCCCTTTGCAATTTTCTTCATTTCATCAACACCCTTTGCATTGATTAGTCTAATCCATCTTATAAATCTTTCTTTGTTAATATCAGTATATCGAAGTTCTTCTAATAAGTCAAGACGTACTAAATACATTTCTAGATACTCATCTTTAATAACACCATAATTCTTCTTGTTAATAAAGCCATAATCATTTACAAAATCAAAGTTATTGTAATTGTAATTTCCAAGCATTAAGTTTATACTGATTACTTTACTAGCATTTATGTGCTTTTCAGTTTTTTCTAGTTGATTAGAAAATAATCTAGTTGCATACCCTAAGCTTTTCTTAAAGGCTTCTTCATCAAACTGATTGTACATTTCAAGTGATAGAATCGTGGAATCGTCTAGTGTTGCAACAACATCACCAAAGAATAGCTTACCATTAATATAAGCTGATTTAATTAAATATTCAGGTACGGCTTGTACGTTTACTACTTTCTTTGATATACCCATAAACTCAAAAAATGAGTTAATAAAATCTTTTAAATATTTTTCTTCACTAAATACATGTTTAAAAGTTAAGTCGTCTTTTAAAGTAATTGTTGACTCGGTTTTCATATTTTCACCTGCCTTCTTTTGAGTCAGGCGATATTCTAACATATAGATAGTACGAAATTTGTCGAATTGTGGTAGAACACTAGAATTTCTGAATTTTATTGCCTTTTTTTTGTATAAAATAGGCTATTCATCACGTTTTTGGCAGGAATAATTGTGTTATCTATCACGTTTTTGGCAGGAATAATGATGTTAAACATCACGTTTTTTGCTATCTAGTTAGATTTTCACTCTTTTTATAGTTGGGATTGTCTACAATTGCTCCTACTATGTTTTTCTCTCCAGTTTGAATAAAAGCATAAATATATTCTGGTAAGATGCGATAAGTCGTGCCATCTAAATATTTTACTTCCCCACTTTCTATTACTTCGATTGGTACTTTGACTAGAAAAGCTCCCTCGGAATTTTCATA
>CALVHK010000033.1 GCA_944327405.1 uncultured Bacilli bacterium
AAAAGAAAAAAGTGCTTAGCACACTTTTAGTATTTTTTTAGAAATATTTCAAACCGATGTTGCATACGATCTCTCCCTAGTATTTTCATAATGTCATAAAGATTTGGTGTCATACTAGAAGTTGTCAGTACCACTCTCATGATGGTGGTGAAATCAGCTACATTCCCTTTGTATGCAGCAGGTTTTTCTTTATATTTTTTCATATCACTGCAGTAATTTAGTTTGTCACATAACTCTTTTATTTTATTAAACCAAACTTCTTCGGTATCTGATTCATTATAATAATTATTTAAATACTCTCTCATGATTTTCTTTATTTCATCTTTATCAGTAATTTTGCCAAAATCATAAGTTATTTCCTCTTTATCCCACTCTTCATCATAAATATACCAAGTTTTATGATAGATACTGCTGTAGTTTTCATAGTCTTTTCGAGGTTTCTTGCACGTACGTTCAATGTTTAAGAAAGAAATGGTATCATCTTTGTGATTGGTAATTAAGTTATATACGTGTTCGTCATATTTTTTAGCCCACTCGAGGTATTCTTCATAAAGAGTTTCTGCAGGCATTTTAGCAATAATATTTTTAGAAATATTATCTAGTTTGTCTAAGTCGAATAAGGCGCCACTGGAACTCATTTTCTTTGGACTGAATGGAAAACAGTAGAAAGGAGTATCTGGATGATTTGTTCTCCACTCTTCAAAGTTGGAGTTAGCAATCGTTAGAACGGCATCAATAACAGCTAGATATGGATAGCCTTTTTCTTCGTAGAAAAACATTAATGCTTCCGGATCTTTTCTTTTGCTAATTTTACGAATCGTATCCCCATCTTTTTTTAGTATTAAAGAGGTATGAATGTATTTTGGCATTTTAAAGCCAAAAGCTGCAAACAACTCAAAGTGAAGAGGAACGCTACTCATCCATTCTTCCCCTCTTACTACATGAGTAGTACGCATTAAGTGATCGTCTATAACATGAGCAAAATGATAAGTTGGTAGGAGATTTTCACTTTTCATGATTGGGACATCAATGTCATTTTGGGGCATCTCTATTTTTCCTTTGGTTAAATCTTCAAAAATAAACTTTTTGTTAAAGTCTCCTTCCGAACGAAAGCGAATAACAAATTTCTCCCCATTTTTGATTCTTTGGGCTAATTCTTCGTTTGGGACATCTCTAAATTTTGCATATCTTCCATAAATACCAATTCTTCTTTTAGATTTTGACTGATAAGCTCTAATTTCTTCTAGTTCGGCGCTAGTTAAGAAACATGGGTAGGCTCTACCTATACTAATTAAGTATTTGATGAATGTATGATAAATTTCTATTCTCTTGCTTTGAATGTATGGGCCGTAAGATCCTACTACTTCACCATTATATTCGTATTCATCAGGCATAATGTGATAATAATCTAATGTGTGATAGATAAAATCAACAGATCCTTCTACACTTCTTTTTTGATCGGTATCTTCGTTTCTTAAGAAAAACACCCCATTACTAGATTTAGCTAGACAGTAATTGATTGTGGCACTCATCATGTTTCCGATATGCATGAATCCGGTTGGAGATGGGGCAAACCTTACTACTTTTGCTCCTTCAGGTAAGACTCTTTTTGGATACATTAATTCATAATCTTCTACGGTTTTTGTTATATTTGGAAATATTAAATCTGCTAATTCTTGATTTGTCATAAAATCCCTCTTTCTTTTCTACTCTATATTTTACTTTAAAGAAAGAAAAAAAGCAAGATTACCTTGCTAAAAATTCACGTTCACAGTCATGAGCGTATTCATGGCTGTTTTCTAAATACTGTAAATATTCGTAAGATTTTCTCATGCAATATGTTGGTGTTAATAAATTTATAATGTTTTGATCTGTTAGAGGCACTTTTTTCCTTACACATTCACTCTCTAAAGTTTTAAAAATAAAAGAACAAAAATCATTTATATATTCTCCCATATAACTGATTACTTTTTGATAGACTTCATCGCTTATATCGGCTGGTTTTTCTTCTAATAATAACCTTAACACATGTACTCTTAATCTGTTTTTCAAATTAATCCCTCCCTACTCAATTGTAACTTAAAAAAGCTCTTTTGTAAATTATAAATCTTGATTTCTTTTCATAAATTCTTTTAAAACTTTGGATAATGCTCTTTTTTCAATCCGAGATACATAACTTCTGGATATGTTTAAATCCCCGGCTATTTCTTTTTGGGTTTGCTCTTCTTTATTTAATAAGCCATATCTTTTAATTAAAATGATTTGTTCGCGTGGAGTTAAAACATGGAAATAGTTTTTTAATAAATGAATATTGTCTTTTAAGTGCAGGGTATCAGCGATGTCTTTGGTGTCATCTTTGATGATTTCCATGAGACTAATTTCATTGCCGTCTTTGTCATATCCGATAGAATCATTTAAACTGACAGTATTAGCAAGTTTCTTGTTACTCCGAAAATGCATTAATATTTCATTTTCAATACATCTGGCTGCATACGTAGTTATTTTGGTTGATTTGCTTTTTTGAAAAGAGTCGATGCCTTTGATGAGTCCGATTGTTCCTATACTAATTAGATCGTCTGTATCAAACTTTTTGTTATCAAATTTCTTTACAATATGCGCGACTAATCTTAAATTATGTTCGATGAGTTTATTTCTTGCTTCTTTATTTCCGTTTAACATTTCCGCGATCGCTTCTTCTTCTTCCTCTGGCTTTAAAGGTTCAGGGAATACCCCATTTGAATAACTTCCGGTAAACATAAGCATATCTTTTATGATACTTAATAAACTTAGAAACATTTTTTCACTTCCTATTTCATTATATTATTTTTCCTTTACAAATATCCATTCATCCGTTAAAATAGATTACATTAAGGAGGCCGAATATGAATCGTGTTTATTTAGATTATGATATACTTATAGAAATGTATAGAGGAATGAGTGAAGAAGAAGTACAAGAAAAACATCAAGTTACTCCTTCGGATATCAACCGGATAAAAGAACAATATCAAGAAGAGATGTTATGTTTTTACGAGATTAAAAAGCTTATCGATGAAAAGAGACTTAAAGATGCTTATAACTTATGTAATCAGTTTCCAGATTTTGCACCAATACAATCACAAAAGATTAATATTTTACTTAAAATAAAACATTTTCCTGAAGCATTAGCATTATGTGAAAAATTCCCTCTATATGAGCCTATTCAATCGCAAAAAGTAAAAATATTGATGAAACAAAAAAGATGGAAAAAAGCCATTGATGTTTGTGATAAATTTCCGGATAGTTTATTTTTACAATCCCAAAAAGTAAAAATTTTTAATCGGATTGGGAAACGAGATGAAGCTTTGGCTATATGTGATAAGTTTTCAAATGAAGAATATTTTCAAAGACTTAAGAAAGATATTTTAACTAATCGGTTAGATGATGAAGATAAAGTAAAATATAAAAGTATTCGTCCTATAAAAGAACTACTTAGAAATATAGATACTATAAGCGAGGATGATATTTGGAGTCTTGATGCACCTAGAGCGATTCAATGTTTATTATTCATTGCTTATTATGAGAAAAATAATTATCCGGAAAAAGCAATATTAAATTTCATTAAAAAAGAAGCAACTATGCTTCCCGAGGATACTATTAAAGCTATATTAAATCATTTAAAGCAAAAAGGAAAAATATTCGATCAACATTTTTATCTTCATCTCATTAAACTTTGTTTAATTCATATCGAACAAGCTAGTTTAGGTGAGTTAAAAGATGAACTTGTCAAAAAAGCATTTCTTAATCGTCCTAATCAAAGTCGTTAGGACTTTTTTCGTCGAAAAATTTATCAATACTAGTTTCTAAAATTACACTGATTTTGTATAAATCATAGATTGATATTGACATATTTGTATCGGCGAGTTCAAATTTTTGTAAGTATTCTTTGCTAATATGAGCATAATTACTTAGTTCATCAATACTCATGCCTTTAGCCTTCCGATAAAAGCGAATATTTCTAGCTTAAGACAATACTTATCTTGTAAAGGGTATTTAGGGACATTCCTTCTTTTCCGAATGTTGTTTCAAATCTTCTTAAAAGCATTAGACACACCGGTTGCTAATTGCTCTTGGGTTATCCCTGCCATCTTGCGATATTTCCTTACATTTCTTGCTACTACTTCAATAATATTATCTCTAAAAGTAAAATCTCTTTTAAATGTCGTCATTACTCTCTTCACTCTCCACTATTATTTTACTAGTTTGTGAGATTTTTTACTATGAAGTAATACTTCTTTTTTTTGCTATCTACTATATAATTATAATATAAAATAATCATTTAAACAAGAAAAAAGCATTTACTTTTTGTAAATACTTATCTTGATAATCCCTTATTTTCTTCTAAATAAGTTTTGTTGGCTTCTAAAAATTTTTGTTCATCAAAATATATTTTTCCATCCATTCCTATAAAAGGACGACGTCCTTCTTTTTCTAATTTAGCTATGTATTTTAAATCTGCTTCTAATTTTTCTTTTTCAGTTTTATAAGGAATGTTGTCGAAGCCTATCCAGCTTTTTTCCATTAATCTTTCCTCCAGGTAAGTAGTCTACCATAAAGAAGATCTTTTGTCAAATTAGTTCATGACTCTTTTAAACATACGTTCTAAATCATAGATGCTAAATTTAATAATGGTAGGCCTGCCATGAGGGCAATTATAAGGGTTATCACACATCACCAGTTCGTTTAAAAGCTCTTGTTGGGCTTCATGGGATATGCGCATATTGGCTTTGATGCTCATTTTACAGGCAAGAGTGGCTGCTAGGTGATCGTTAAATTTAATCGGATCAAACTTATCTTTAATGCTTATTACTAAATCAATGATTTTACGAATACTTTCTTCTTCATAGTCTTGTAAGATCCAGGTTGGATGAGCTTTTACAAGAAATGTATTTACACCAAACTCTTCAATAATAAAGCCCATATCTGTTAAAATATGAAGATTTTCTTTTAGCGTCAGAAAGTCTGATGCGGAAAGTTCAATTGTAATTGGTATTAATAAATACGTAGTTGTAATCTCTTTTTTACGTAAAGCATTTAGGTATCTTTCATAATTTACTCTTTCCTGGGCTGCATGTTGATCGATTAAATAAATTCCTTCTTCATTTTGAGCTATGATGTAAGTGCCTAAAGCAAGTCCCACAGGATAAAGCACTAAACTTTTCATTTCTTTATTTACAATTAATTCATCTGATGTTTCTAATGTTTTAGCCTCATCGTCGGTTTGTACTTTAAAATTTAGTTCTGTTTGAACGGGTGCAGGTTCGTTTTTTGTCATGGAAGTCACAATATCTTTGATGATGTCATCTTTAATAATATTTACACTCTCTTCTTTTAGAGCACTGGGAATGAGTAAGTTATTATAAAGAGCGTCTTTAATACTTGTATAAATTAAATCATATAATTCGGGCATTTTACTAATCTTTACATCTTGTTTTGTGGGATGAATGTTGACATCCACAAGGGTGGGATCCGTGTTAATTTTTAATACGACGACAGGATATTTACCGTCTGGTTTATAGGTGTGATAAGCATCATTTATGGCTTTATTTATCTCAGCATTTCTAATTACCCGATCATTTACAAAGGTATTTAAATCATTACGATTCGAGCGTAAAATTTCCGGTTTACAAATATAGCCATATATATCAAAATCATTATTGCTGCCTTTAAATTCCATCATTTTATTTGATACATTTAATCCATATATTTCGTGGATTGTTTTAAGTAAATTACCCGAACCACTGGTTTTTACAATTACTTTATCATTATTTGTTAAAGTGAAGGTAATGTTGGGGTGAGCTAGAGCTAATTTTTCAATTAGATTTACGGAGTTGTAGTTTTCCGTGTTTTCACTTTTTAAATACTTTAGCCTAGCTGGTGTATTGTAAAAAAGATTGGTAATGGTAATAGTGGTCCCTACTCTTAAATCACCACTGGTGTTTTCTAGAACAACTCCCCCTTTGATGTGAATATATGTGGAATCAGTGCCATCACAAGTTGCTAACTCTACTTCAGAGACACTAGCGATGGATGGTAGTGCTTCACCACGAAAGCCCATGGTATTAATAAAAAATAAATCATCATCTCGATATATTTTACTAGTAGCATGACGACTAAAGGCAAGTAAGGCATCGTGCGAATCCATACCCACTCCATCATCTGTTACTTTTATACTCTCTAAGCCACCTTTTATTAGTTCTATTTTAATATTTGAAGATGCGGCATCAATACTATTTTCTACTAATTCTTTTACGATACTCGAACATCTTTCTACTACTTCTCCTGCTGATATTTTATTAGCAAGAGCTTCACTCATTACATGTATTTTACTCATTTGCACCTCCACTACTATTTAATCTAACTTCTAAATTAGGCATGTTTGTTAAAACAACGCAAGGCTCTTTTATATTTAAGAATCCGATTCCTGGTAGGACGATGTCATGATTGGCTGGTATATTCACCCTAATGTTACCACTTATTTGGGTAAACTTACGAGTGATAGGAACTAGCCCATAATAGACTACTTTATTGGGAGTAGAAAAGAAAAACTCATAATTATTTATCACTAATGATGAATTAGGTGTAATTCGGTAAGATATGGGTTTTATTTCTTTTTTGGTAATTGCTAAAATACTATTTTCATAGGAGAATCCTGGTGTGTCATAAACTATATAATCGCCTATTTTTATTTTGATAAAATCTAGGGTTGTATTGGGTTTATCACTTGCTAAAATCTCTTTTTTAATTTTATTTTCTTTTAAAAGTTTGTTTAAAAAAGTACTTTTTCCGACATTCGTTAAGCCCATTAAATAGCAAGTATTTATTTTTTCTTCATCCATTACTTTGAAGATATTATTTGATTTAAACTGGGGGTTACTACTAATAAATAGGATGGCCTCTTCAATGTTATATACTGTTTTTAACCATAGTTTTATTTTTTCCTCTTTCATTTCCCGTCTTAAAGTGTCGGTTTTACTAATTACAAAATATTTCTTTGGTTTAATCTTTTTAAATAAAGAAATGGTGATCCTATTAATATTTAAATAGTCACATAAGAAAAAAACAATACACTCTTGTTTATTTACTTTTTCGATAATTTTCGTATCATCTATCGTTTCCTCTTTTTTTTCACCATAGTTTTTTAATCTAAAGCAACGACGACAATAAGCATTTTTTAAATCTGGTGTGTAGCCTAAAACTTGTTCATCTTTATCTTGCAAGATTATTCCACAACCTATACATCTTTTATTCATAATATTCTCCTTTTTCCAAAATCCCTTTTTTTCTTAGTTTACGATAGACAAAGCCTTCTAAAAAGCGGTTAAATTTCGTACATAATTTTTCATATTCCCCAATGGGATTGATTAAGATAGAAGTAATCCCTACCCTATTAGCACCGTAGATATCCGTTAAAAGTTGGTCCCCTATTGCTGCGATTTCATGGTATTTAAATTTATATATTTCCATGATTTTTAAGTATTTCTTTTTAAATGGTTTATGAGATGAATATGCTACATCTACATTTAGGCCATCTTTAAAAGGAATCAGACGAGCTTTGCCGCTATTCGACAAAATAATGATTTTAAAATCACGCTCTAACATAGCAAATAGTTCACGCACTTTTTTGGTTGGCACGGAAGTGTTGACTGGTACTAAAGTATTATCTAAATCAAATAATAGACACTTTATTCCTTTCTTTTTTAATTTTTGATAATCTATATCATAAATACTTTTTTGATACATATCCGGGATAAAATTTTGCATAACCTACCACCTGAATCCATTATATCAAAAAAAAGAAGAAGTATCTATCTTATTTTAATCTACTCTCTTCTTTTTCGTGCATTTTTTGTAAAAAATGATCGGCATCTTGGATTTCTGCCAAGTTATGTGTTTTTAGCGCATTACTATATAAAATTATGAAAAGTCTTCTATTATCTATTTGCCAACATTTAAAAATACTTTCTAATTCCTGTGAGGTTAGCTCTATATTTTCTACTAGTGGATACAAAGCCTCAAAATTACCGGTTCTTATTCGAAATAAAACTTCTTCTCTTAAAGCTTGTTTTTGAGCCCGCAAATAAATAGGATTTTCAAATTTTGGCATAAAATGCGGAATCGAATTATTTACTACTACTGTTTCTAACATATAAATCACTCCTAATTTAAGTATAGCAAAATAATAGAAAAAAAACAATTACTTTAATGCACTTAATACGTTACTTATAATATCGATATTATCAATTGCATCACTGATTTTATCCGTAGCACGAAGATGATATTTGGCTTTCATATCACTTTTATATCTTTTAATACTAGTGGGGTCTCTATTTAACTCTTTTAGCCAGTAAGAATTATATTTTAAAAGTTCTACCATTTTAGGATCTTTTTTTAATTCGGTTAAAGCATTTACTTGCATGATTAATCCTCAAAGAACTTATTGATAGGTCTTGGGGCAACTGGAGCTTTAGGAGCCACTGAGGAGCTTGATTTGCCTGTTAATTCCTGGACTAATCCTAGGGCTTTTTGGGCTGTATTAATATGTTGCTCTACGGAATCCATGTCGATTTTTTTTACTATATCGGTTATATTACTGATGCTCGCATTATTGTTCTTTTTTAAATAATTATTCCATGCTCGATCGTCATCTCCATATATATCATAGATTTCATATAATTCTTGCCATGAGGCATCTTTTGATCGTACACTATTTACGAGTTCGGGATGAGTTTTAGCAAAAGCTTTAAATTCTTCTTTTTTTGACATATTTATCACCAATAAAAGTATATGAAAAAAAGAAGTAAATTAATACTCCTTATAGTTTAAAATCATCTAAAAAGTCTGACATGGATAAGTTCTTTGGTTCTTTAGGCTCTTCTTTTGTAGGTGCTTCTTCTTCCTTTTTCGGATGCACTTTTTTTAGCATGGCAACAACACTTGCTTGATCTAATTTGTATTTGCTAATATTTGAACCAGTTGAAGATAAATCCATGATTGCTATATCACTACTTTTCATTATATTGATGTCACTATCTGCTTTCGTTAAGACTAGATCTCTTGAACTAGTTAAAAGAGCATTTAATACTTTGTAAGTAACTGTTTTCGTTTTCTTTAAAAGCATACTCCCTCTTTTGGCTCTGGAATGCGCTTCTAAATCACTTAGTTTTATTCTCTTCGCTGTTTTATTATCCGTAAATATCGTTAAATATTCTTGTACGTCATTAAAACTTATCATGTTTCTTACTGTGTCTTCTTTTAGACTGATTCCTTTTACTCCACTTGCTTTTGCACCGACTAAAGGTACTTCTTCACTCTTATAATTTAAGTAATAGCCATTATTTGTTACCAAAATAACATTACCTAAATCCAGTTTAACGTCAATGAGTTTATCTTTTTCTTTCAGTTTCATCGCGGTCATTGGTTTTGAGCATCTAGCAACTTCAAAGTCAGGGGCTTTCGTTCTTTTAATCATACCCTGTTCGCTTGCCAGAATATAGGTATCATTTTTGTCGTAAACGAATGAGGCAACTACTTCTTCTCCGGTTGACATCATTATGACATTATTTACGTGTTTTCCAAGTTCTTTCCATTTTACTTCAGGTATTTTATATACCGGTATATATAGGTAGTTACCAAAGCTTGTGAATATGACTAAAGTATCTAGAGTCGTGCATTCGTAGAGTCCGGTGATGAAATCTCCTGGTTTTAGGGTTGTGTCTTCCGTTGATGCGGCATAACTTTTAGCACTTACTCTTTTTAAGTATCCTTCGCGCGTTACCACGATCACGACATTTTCTTTTGGAATCATTTCTCTGGCATCTATTTTGATTTCTTGAACGTTTTCTTCTATTTTTGTTTTTCTTGGAGTAACATACTCTTTCTTGATTAATTTTAATTCTTTTTTCATCACATATTTTAATGCTTCTTCATCACTTAATATCGCTTTTAAGCCTTCAATTAACTTGGCTAGTTTTTCCATTTCTTCTTGAAGTTCCAACACGTCTGTGTTTGTTAATTTATATAATTGTAAAGTTACAATGGCTTCTGATTGTTCTAGAGTAAAGCCAAACTTTTCAACTAAATTATTTTTGGCATCGGCTTTATTTTTGCTTGCTCGAATGACTTTAATTACTTCATCTAGTATCGATAAACATTTAATTAAACCTTCCACAATATGCATTCTTTTTTCATAAGTTGCTAAATCAAATTCGGTTCTTTTTAAAATCACTTCTCTTTGGTGAGCGATGTAGGCATCAAGTATTTCTAGAACACCTAATGTTTTGGGAACACGGTTTACGATTGCTACCATATTGTAGTTATAAGATATTTGTAGATCTGT
>CALVHK010000034.1 GCA_944327405.1 uncultured Bacilli bacterium
GAATAGACATTAACCGTCATGTTGCCACAAACAATGATGATGGTTGATGTCTTTTTCTTTGGTCTAACCAAAGACATAAGTATTTGAAATAGCTTTCTCATACTAACCACACAATCCCTTTCTACCGATTACAACCAAAACCCCAAAGAGTAAGGAGGTAAATACAATAGAGATGAATATGTCTGGTAGACACCAGCCCTAATGCTCGAGTTAATATTATGAAGGATAGCAAGTAAAAAATCAATAAAAACCGTTCGACAAATTCCGACAGGAAATTCGACATATATTTATCAGTTATTCTAAGAATTTCTTACTTCTTTTCTTCAAGTAGTTCTTGTGTTATACTTTTATTAGATAGGGATTAATACTTCACACCAAATAAAGATGGATCACCATTCTTTAACTGTTTAATTCCGTGTGGAATACTAAATATATAATAATGACGTCTTTTGTCTTGCATAAAAGACTAACGCATTATTTTTTTATTTTATTTGCTTGTTTTTATTGCAATTTATCTCTAATCTCTTTATAATAAAGACTTATAGGAAAGAGATTATTATGATACATAGTGAGTTTTTATTTTTTGATTTGATTAAATTGTATAAGAATACTACGGATGAAGATAGTGTGAATTTAAAAAGATTAGAAGAAGCGTTTTATACTTTAGAATCACTTATTAGTGATGGTATAGGTATTTATCTTGATTATGTGTTTGAAGAAGAATTAGAAAAATTAGAGAGCGTTCATGATGATTTATTTGTTATTGATGAAGATTGTATTGGGTTCATTGATGTGGATATTGATTTTATTGAAAATGAATTATTAAGGAGCTATACGGATGAGGAAGTTAGGTTGGATGCTGCTATTCCTGAATTTGTATATAACATTTGTATTTATCATGCTTTAGGGATTGATCCACCATTAAATGAATATGAAGAGTTGTTTAATGATAACGCAACGGTTATTCAAAATTATTTGATGCTTGCTTATCAAGAAAATCAAAATGGGTTTATATCAAAATATTCTTTCATGATGCTTAAAGCCTTTCGTGAATATCTAGAGCATCAGTTAAATGGCTTAAAAGTTTTGGATGTAGCAAAAGTAAACGCAGTTGCAGCTCACTACAACAACTTATTTTTGCTAGATAGTGACAGTGATTATGTTAATGCCAATTGGTATGTTGTTTTATTTGGCAAGAGCGAGAATCAAATGAAATCTCTTTATTATGATCGGATTTATCATTTTGTCAATGAAGAATATGGATATGATGAGGAGGAAGAAGAAGTCACAAGCGAAGATATACCAAGAGAAGCGACGTATATTGATGAGGTTGATTTTTTCGTTCATTATTTTACTATTCTTTTTAAAGACTATTTATTATTACTTGATAAGGGTAGCGTTAAAGATATTCTTACTACTAAAAAATATTTGCTTATTGCTATTAGCCCTAAGCTGGAAGAATATTATTTAGAAACTGGTTCTATTGATGATTTAGATTTTCCTCCTTTAAAGAAGGAATGGCTTACTGATACTTCTTTTAATTATTTTTATCTTATCGCTGTAGAACAACTGAGTAGTTTTTTATGTAAAGATGCAGATATTCAAGATGAGGTGCAGGCAGATATGATTACTAGTGCTCTATTTATTAAGGCTTTCTTAAATTTATGCATTAATGAAGAAATGAGAAAAGATATTCAGGATAGAATTATTTATAGTGCTTTTTACAAAAATCCAGACTATAGCTTTGCTACTTCTTTAGTAGATGACATTATTTTTAAAGAAAAAGGATTGGAGTTAAATCGGAATACTACTTGTTAAAAAGCTCATAATGTGGTAAACTATACTAGTTTTGTAAAAAGAAAGGAGCGATTTTTATGGAAAAAATCATAAATATTGCTGTGGTTGCCCATGTTGATGCTGGTAAAAGTACACTTGTTGATGCTCTACTCGAACAAAATGGGGTATTTGATTCTCATGAAGTAGTGCAAGAAAGAGTAATGGACTCAAACGATCTTGAAAAAGAACGTGGTATTACTATTTATTCGAAGAATTGTGCGATACGTTATAAAGATTATAAGATAAATATTGTCGATACTCCAGGTCATGCGGATTTTTCAAGTGAAGTGGAACGAATTATGAGAACGGTGGATACCGTGGTACTTCTTGTTGATTCCGCTGAAGGGCCAATGCCACAAACAAGATTTGTTTTAAGTAAAGCATTAGAGCAAAACTTAAAGCCAATTTTATTTATTAATAAGATCGATAAGAAAGATGCTAGACCACTTGAAGTTGTTGATATGACCTTTAATCTATTTATGGAACTTAATGCTACAGACGAACAACTAGACTTCCCTATTGTTTATGGGATTGTCAAAGAAGGTATTGCAAAATTATCTTTAGACGAAGAAAGCCATAGTATTGAGCCATTATTAGAAACGATTTTAAAACAAGTAGAGCCATTTAAGGGTGATGAAAACGATCCATTACAACTACAAATTTCTAACTTAGATTATGATGATTATATTGGCAGACTTGGTATTGGTCGTATTAATAAAGGAAAAGTTAAAACAGGTGAAACTGTTACGTTAATAAAAAATGATGGGAAAGAAGAATCTTTTCGAATTAGTAAGTTATTTGTGAATGAAGGAATTAAGAGAGTAGAAAAAGATGTTGCTTATTTTGGAGATATTGTTACCATTGCTGGTTGCGCGGATATTTCCATTGGAGATACCATTTGTGAGAAAGGCATTATTGATCCACTTCCTCCTATTCATATTGAGAAACCAACATTATCGATGAACTTTTTAGTTAACTCTTCTCCTTTTGCTGGTCGTAGTGGTAAATTTTTAACATCACGTCATATTCGGGAGAGATTAGATCGAGAACTTCAGACTAATGTCGGACTACTTGTTGAGGAGCTTGTTGGATCTGATGGTTTTAAAGTTAGTGGTCGTGGTGAACTTCATTTATCTATTTTACTAGAAAACATGCGAAGAGAAGGTTATGAGTTATCGGTATCAAAGCCTGAAGTATTATTTGAAGAACGTGACGGAAAGAAATATGAACCTTTTGAGAAAGTGATTATCAACGTTCCTAGTGATTATTCTGGTACAGTAATTAATGATCTACAAGAGCGGAAAGCAACACTTGAGGTAATTACAAATAACGAAGAGAATAATTACGTGCATTTAGAGTTTTCGGCTCCAACGAGAGGTTTAATTGGATATCGAAGTAGCTTTATTACCAACACAAAGGGTGAAGGTGTTATGGTTCGAAGTTTTTCAGAGTATAAACCTTATGTGGGCGCGATTGCCAGAAGAAAAAACGGTGTTTTAGTATCTATGGAAAATGGTAAAGCTTTAGGTTATTCTTTATGGAATCTTGAAGATCGAGGTACTTTAATTATCGAACCCGCAACAGAGGTTTATGTTGGTATGATTATTGGTATTCATAACCGTGAAAATGACTTAGATGTTAATCCTTGTAAAAATAAAAACTTAACGAATACAAGAGCAAGTGGTAGTGATGAGGCAATTAACTTAACAAAACCAAAGAAGTTTACTTTAGAAGAAGCTTTAGAATTTATTGAAGACGATGAATTAGTTGAAGTTACACCAACAGATATTCGTTTAAGAAAGAAAATATTGGATCCTAAAGATCGTTTTCGGGATTACAGATAGAAAATTGCTAGCAAGTTAGCAATTTTTTTCTTTGAAAAATACTGTCTTTCACACGACTGGAAACGGCCATAGAGAAAACACCGAAATAGTAGATAACTAGGGATTTGTAGAAATGATTAAGTCGTTCTGGCTTTATTATTGAAAAAAGAATGAGCTTTATCATTCTTTTAACTTAGACATACGCCATATTTACAAATATTATTTGTTAAGAATTGTCTTGAGCCATCCGATCTTATTATGTATTGAGCTCTTAAAACTACATATGGATTGTCTGGGTCTATTACACCAACATTCACAACTACTTGATAGCCTACAAGGCCTGTGCCACTTGTATTTCTTATTTTTTGTAGATCTACACGATGTTCTAAATTTACACCAGTAGCATTAATGCCTAATGAACTTAAATCACTAATTAATCTTGAATAGTCTGTTGTTGATAATGATTCACTTGGATTCGCATTTGGATTAATCGCACAACCATTTTGAGTTAAATCTACTGATAGAACATAATTTGTATTATATGTCGTGTTGCCATAAGCGCAGCTGCCGCCACCGCTTGCTTGTCTTACATTTACCTGTACGCTTGCTGATTTTCCGCCTGCCGTTGCTGTAATCGTTACAATACCTGTTCCAACTCCGGTTATATTTCCGTTTGAAACAGTAGCTACATTGGTATTCGAACTACTCCATGTTACAGTTTGATTTGTAGCATTTGATGGAGATATACGAGCTGTTACTGTTTTGGTTTCGCCAATCTCTAGATAAATGGTTCGGAAATTCAAGGATATGCTTGAAACATCGACGAAGCCACCGCCTGTGTTGCCACCGTTACCACCGTTTCCTCCTGAGCCACCATTTCCTTCTTCGGTTATTTCTTCCCAATGAGCAGTTAGAGTTAAATCGCTTGTAATTTCGGTTGCAAAATCAAATGCCTCATCACCAAGATACCATCCGACAAATGTGTATCCTTCTCTTATTGGATCTTCTGGTCTTATTACGTTACCATTTTCGCCTACTCGACGGCTTCTAACCTCACTGCCGCCATTTGAATCAAATGTAATGGTGTAGAGCTCTCCTTCTACTTCTAAAATAGTTAGAGTTGCTTCAATCGGATCAGAAATATTACCATAATCATCGGTTGCTATGATTTTGACTGTGTGAGTGCCAACATCTGTTATAGCACTATAATCTATTTCTGTACCTTCATCATCGGTATCCCCTGTATAATATGCTATATCACATTCGCTTGTAACATCATAACACGAATATACAAAATCTTCTAACGTATAAGTATCGCCCTCATATATTTCTACATTGCTAGTAGTTAATATTGGAGCAGTTGTATCAACTACATTAAGAGTTACTGTATATTCTGTTTCTTGTAAAATAACCGTAATTCCATAAGTCGCTGGAGTCATTAAATAAGGCTCTACACAATCTTGTTCTTCAAAATTTGGTGTTTCTCCACTATATATCTCATTTATTTCATCTTCACTACAATAAGATGTATCATAGCTAAGTTCGAATTCATCAGGATAAATAATTTCTATTTCATCTGTATCAATATTTTCTAGTACATCAAAATAATCTGTAGCCTCTGGTAAATCACTTCCAGATTCGATTGTTAACTCCTCTTTGATCTCGAATCTTGGAACAGCTGGAGTTACTGGTTCTGGTTTGTTGTTTCTTGTTACTAAAATAATTACTATAATTATAACTATTAAAACTAAAGCTGATAAACCAATAATTAACCATTTTAATTTATCTTTTTTCGCATATCGTTTAATATAATTTTCATCAAATATAAATCTTTTCTTCAAGGTTATCCCCGTCCTTATTATATTACTATTTAATATTATCATGTTTTTCTAAAAATTGCTAGATATTATTCACCAATTCCATTAAAAAATAGGGTTTAATACCCTAATACTTTGTCTAGTGTCTCATCGTTGTCGATAAATTCTTGTGTTTCAATAATTTCATATTCTTGTTTTGTGTTTCTTACAACAATACTTTTAATGCCGGCGTTGATAATCATTCTCTTGCACATGGCACAGGGTCTCGCATGAGGTACATACTCACCGGTAGATGCTTCTACTCCTACCATGTATAAAGTGGAATCAAGACAATCTTTTCTTGAGGCACTAATAATGGCATTAGCCTCAGCATGGACGCTTCTACACATTTCGTAACGTTCACCTCTGGGAATATGCATTTCTTCCCTCGTGCAATAATTTAGATCTATACAGTTTTTTCTTCCTCTGGGTGCACCATTATAGCCAGTCGCAATAATTTCGTCGTTTTTAACAATGATTGCTCCCCATTTTCTACGAAGACATGTGGACCGCTCTAAAGCTACTTCTGCCATATCTAAATAATAATTAATTTTATCTACTCTATTCATTATTTCACTTCCCTTTTTATTGTACCATAAAAAACATAAGAAAAGAAGCATTATTCTTCTTTTAATGCTTCTGTTAACTCTTCTTTTGTCATTTTTGAATAGCCTTTAATGCCACGCTCTTTAGCTAATTCTCTCAACTCTGTTAAGGTTTTTTCAGTATCTTCTTTTTCACTTTCAGGATTTAGTTTTCCTGTTGTTACTAAAGAGTCGATTTGTTCTTTGGTTAAGGTTTCATTTTCTACTAGAGCGTCTGCTAGTAGCATAACTAAATCTTTGTTAGCTTTTAATATTTCTTGGGCTTTCTTGTAGCATTCATTAATAATTTTTCTTACTTCTTCATCAATTTCATGAGCTACTTTATCTGAGAAGTTTTTGGCTTTTCCATAATCACGACCTAAGAATACACCTTCTTGTTTTTCTTCGTATTCTACTGGACCTAAATCACTCATACCATATTCGGTTACCATGGCTCTGGCAATATTTGTTGCTCTTCTAAAGTCATCGCTAGCACCCGTTGTAATTTCACCTAGATACATCTCTTCACTGACACGTCCACCAAGTAGGCCGGTAATTTGGGCTAGTAATTCATTTTTTGTCATGATACCAATTTTTTCTTCTTTTGGAAGCATCATCGTGTATCCACCAGCGACACCTCTTGGAATGATGGTAATCTTATGAACTTCGTTGGCATCTTCAAGTTTTAGGCCAATGACAGCATGACCTGATTCATGAATAGCAACAAGTCTTTTTTCTTTATCCGTAATCTTACGACTTACTTTGGCAGGTCCCATAAGTACACGATCGGTTGCTTCATCAATTTCATCCATTGTTATGGCATCTTTATTGCGTCTTACTGCAAGTAAAGCTGCTTCATTAAGTAAGTTTTCAAGATCAGCACCACTAAAACCTGGTGTTCTTAAACTCAAGTTCTTCAAGTTTACATCAGGAGCTAATATTTTGTTTTTCGCATGAACTTTTAATATTGCTTCACGCTCATTCGCATCTGGTAAGCTTACCGTTACTTGACGGTCAAAACGTCCTGGACGAAGCAAAGCTGGATCCAAAACATCAGGTCGGTTAGTGGCAGCCATAATGATGATGCCTTCATTTTCACCAAAGCCATCCATTTCGGTTAATAATTGGTTTAGGGTTTGCTCTCTTTCGTCATGGCCTCCGCCTAAGCCAGTGCCTCTTTGACGACCTACAGCATCAATTTCATCAATGAAAATTAAGCATGGTGCACTTCTTTTCGCATCTTTAAACATTTCACGAACACGGGATGCACCAACACCGACGAATAATTCTACAAAGTCAGATCCACTGATGTAGAAGAATGGTACGTTTGCTTCACCTGCAACAGCACGAGCAAGTAAGGTTTTACCGGTTCCTGGAGGACCTACAAGTAATACACCTTTTGGTATTCTTGCACCTAACTTTTGGAACTTCTTAGGATTTTTCAAGAAGTCGATAAGCTCTTTTACTTCTTCTTTTTCTTCTTTTAATCCAGCTACATCAGAGAATTTGGCTTGATGTTTGTCATCACTAAGTTTTGCTCTACTCTTACCAAAGTCCATTGAGCCTTTGTTCGAACTTGCAAGTTTAGAGAATAATACATAAGATATTATAATTAGTAAAACTAATGGTAATACATTTACAATGATATATAATACAGGGCTAGAACCTGGATCAGATTCTGTTGTGTATTCCGGTATTTCATTTTCCTCTGTTAAAGCTAAGACATTACTTACCTCTGCTTCAACTACTCTTGTTTCAAATGTTTCATTATCTGCATAACCATCTAACTTACCAGTTATGTAGTAAACTGATTCGCTGCTTTTTGGCATAATGGTAATCTCTGTTACTTCATTTTGCTCTAAAGCTGTTAATAGTTCACCCGTGGTTAATTCATTTACTCTTCTTCCCCCCATATTTAATATAAATAGTGTAGCAATAATAATTACTAGTAATACTAAATAAGGGAAAAAGTTTCTAACTGCATTGTTTTTCTTTACATCTTTTATATTCATTTTTCTTCCTCCTCGTATGAAAGTATTATATCATATATTCCATTACTTTCCACATCAAATTTTGATTTTTTTACACCTGGAAGCCAAAGAATGGTATCATTGCTGTCTGTTACAACAGGAATTTCCCTTCTTTTCGCTATAGGTATTTTTTCATCTATGTAAATGTCTTTAATCTTTTTCGTTCCTCCTAGATTTTTAACGGCTATTTTATCACCGTTTCGTCTACTTCTTACTTTAAGAGGTAGTTTAATGTCTTTACTATTTAATCTTAAAATAAAATTGGATTTATTTCTACTGTTACTAATTTTTTTTATTATCATATGATTTGGTAATACTAATTCACTATCTAATATATATTCGTAAGCTTCTTCTTTATTAATTTTAACTATTTTATAATAATTATAACTTTTTAAGGCTTGATAATTATTTGGTAAATTTACTTGACTGTTACTTTTATTACTTTTAAGCATAGCTATAATTAAATTGGTATGTTTGTCACTAATTAAAAATAAGTCATCTATATATATTTTATTTAGGGTATATTCAATTACTTTTTTTAGTAAAAAAGTATCCAGTTTTATTAATTCATCCACTTTTATACCCGATTCATTTGAAATAGTTTTTATTAATTCTTTTATATAATTATCAATAAAGTTATTCGCTTCATTTAATTCTTCACTAAATTTTAAATATTTTTGATGAATGTTCTTATTTTCTTGTTTTAGAGGCGGTAATATATTTTTACGATAGCGATTTCTCGTATATGTATCACTAAAATTACTTTCATCCACATAGTATTTTAAGTTGTGCTGATGCATGTAGGAAAGAATATCTTGTTTTGTTTCGGTAATTAAAGGTCTTATGATTGTATAGTTTCTAAGAGCATATTCTTTTTTAAAGCCACTGTATCCTTTTAGGCTACTTCCTCTTGAAAGACGCATTAAAATTGTTTCTATTAAATCATCTCCGTGATGGGCCGTCATTAGATATTTGGCATGGTATTTTTGGACTAAAGTATTAAAAAATTCATATCTTTTTGTCCTTGCATCATTTTCTAGATTATCATCATTATATTCTAGTATTTCCATGTATTCATAAATTAAGTTTTCACTCTCACAAACAGATGCAACAAATTCTGCTTCTTCCCTGCTTTCTGGACGTAAATTATGATTAACATGGGCAACAATTAATTTTAAATTTAACTTTCTCTTTAACTCACACAATAAATTTAGAAGACACATAGAATCTGGACCACCACTAGTTGCAACAACAATGGTATCTTCTTCTTTTAATAAAGCATTTAAATATAATAAGACTCTTTTCATAATAATCCCGTGCCTCATCATTTCATATCCAGGACATGTCCTTTCTCTCCAGTAACATGCGCCTTATTATTTTACCTTATATTTCTTTTTATAGCAAGCTTTTTTTAATCTAGAGGGCTTGTTCTTGTTAAAATGGCTTTAATATTTTTTTCGATAGCGCCTAAATTAAACTTGATTATTTCATTTTTTTCGGCGGCTTCTTTTTGCATCAGAAAATCAAGAAAGTGAAGATCACTTGCTTTGTCTAGGGCATCGCATGTTTTTAGATAATTGAAATACTCAGCTAGAACTTCGGCTAGAGTGCCGTTGTATGAATTTAAAGTGTTATCATCCCTAACAATACCAATTCCGTAAATGGTGGCAATAAAGGGGTTTACCTTTTCAAGGAGATCATCTAATAAGAATGAGTTGTTGCAATAATTGATAAATGGTAGAACATCTTCTTTGTTGTAAAAACGGATTACAATGTTTTCGTTGGTAGCTTTTAAATGAAATTTTACGGTAGAAGCAATACTGTTTCTAATTAAATAAGAGAATATCGTTTTTAAAGCACTTATCATGTATTCATATTTTACGGGAAAATATATTTTGTAGCTTTCAGTATAACTTGCTCTTTCGTCTACATAAAAACCAATATAATGGGT
>CALVHK010000035.1 GCA_944327405.1 uncultured Bacilli bacterium
AAGACATTAAAACAAGCAACAAAATTAAAGATAAAGCTTTATTTGAAAGAATAGAAAAATATATAATCAACAATTTTGGAGCGGTACCCTCTATTAAAAACATCCATAATTATTTAACTGAAGAAGCAAAAATAAAAGCAGATAGAAGAACAATTAAAAGATACCTAGACATACTAGAAAAAGCAAAGATAATATACCCTTGTGATTTATTTGATATAAAATCAAAGTCAGTTTTAAAAGGCGAAAAAAAGTATTATCTAGCAGATTTAAGTATATACTATTCCATGAATACGGATAATAGAATAAACTATGGACCAGTTCTTGAAAACATTATGTACCAATATTTAAAAAGTAAAAACTATCAACTATCTGTAGGAAAAATTGGCAAATTAGAGTGTGATTTCATAGCAAGAAAAAACTATGATTCATACTACTATATCCAAATATCAAAAGATATTAGCAATAAAGATACTGAAGAAAGAGAATATCGCCCATTTTGCATGATTAAAGAATTATATCCAAGGTATTTATTTACCATGGACTTACTACTCCAAAAAAGAGATGGTATTATTCACGAAAATATAGTGGACTTTATTTATCATAACAAAAACCTATAACAAGTGTAAAATAAATAAAAATAAAGTCAAATAATCACACTTTTTGACACTAAAAAGCAGGCAAAATAAATTTTTTTGAAAAAATTGTGAAAAAAGTGTTGAAATAATATCAAATATTTGCTATTATTTTTATAGTAAAGGAGGTAAAACAATAGTTATGGAAAAGAAGAACACAATCCTATTAACAGTTATTGCTGTAGCTACTCTATTAGTAGCAGTAGTAGGTGCAACATTTGCATACTTCACTGCAACAGCTGGTTCAGAAGGAGATGCTAATGCAACTGGAACAGCAACATCTGCAACAATTGCAGAGGTTGGATTACAAACAACTGCATCAACTGGTTCATCAAACCCTATTTATCCAGGTACAATGAACTATGCTACATTGAGTGTTGTTGGTACACAAGATGGTGAATCAACTAATAGTGCAACTTATGATATTACTTATAGCATAAGCGGAACTATTACTGTTGGGGATACTGCTTTTGCAGGTCTAAATGAAGGTACTTATGCGACTTATACAGTTTACAGAACAACAGAAACTGTTGCAAGTCCTATAAGTTGTGAAACTGTAACAGCTACTCCAGCAGCTGATGGAACTCGATATTCACAAACTTGTAATATGACTGCTTTAACAGGCGCTACTGGAGCTAAAGAAGTTGCAAGTGGGAAACTTGAAAGTACTAGTACAGCAATAAGCATTACTGATCAAGTTCTTAACTCAGATGGTGCTACAACTTATTACTATTATGCAGTTGTAACTTATCCAAATCAAGATAGAAATCAAAATGCTGACCAAGGTAAAACTGTTACTATCACATTAAATAGACCAGTAATTACAAATACTGCTCAAGCTTAATAGCAAACAAAAAACTATTGAAAACCTAAAATCTATCATAACGATAGATTTTTTTAGTGCAAAAATTGGAAAAACATTTTATATAGTTCGTTTACTATTTATATAATAAATGATATAATCTTTAAAGAGGTGGGTTATGGAAACAAATTCAACTAGAAGACTTATCACGATTACTGAAAATAAGGGCATTAATTTTCAAAAAGGAGATAAATCATTATTTAAGAAATATAGCTATTTTCAAGTAATAAATGCATATAAAAATCTTTTTGTTTGCGATGAGGACACTATTGAAGAAATAAAAATAAACATTAATAACAATAATAAATCTAAAATAAATTATTATAGAAAAACATTTCAAATAAAAAAAGAAATCCAAAATAAAGATCTATATGAAAATATTTGCAATAAGATATGCAAAAAATATGGACTTACTGGAACAAATTTAGCAGAAAAAGAAGAGCAGATAAAAGCAATTAAATATCATCATCATATTTATAATCCAGGTACTTTATATACTGATTTTATAAGAATGTATAAATTTGAACATGAATTAAGAATGACGCTATTAAAATATACATTAATAATAGAAGAAAATATCAAAAATATTTTTGTCTCTTACCTTAATGATAAAAAAGTTGAACCGAATTATTTAGTTAATATGGATAATTACAATACTGATGCTTCAAAATCAAATCCATTTGAAACAATTAAAATGATTATAGATAAATATAATAATCAAAAATCTAAACCAATAAAAAGAAAAAGAGAACAACACCTAATAGTACCATATTGGATATTAATAAATGAACTTGCCATGAATCAGACGTATTATACAATTGCAAATTTAAATAATGAAGATTCCTACAAAATATTTTTAAGATGTTTGAATTTTTTTACTAATTTAAATATTAAAGAAGAAACAAAAGGAAAAACAAAAAAGCAAATTGAAAAGGAGATAAAATTGGTTAATAATTTTAAAACATTGCTATGTTATTTAGGAGAATTTAGAAATTTATTAGCCCATAATCAGCCGATTTATTGTTATAACATATTAGAATATAATACGAAAGGAAATAATAAGTTTAAATATGAATTACCTAAAACAAGTCGCAATATTAAAGATAAAAATGGTAATATTATTTCTATAGAAAAACAGCAAATAAATTTAATGGGATCTTTAATGTATAGTTTGCAAGAATATTTTGGCAAAGATGCTATTAACTCAAATAACTCAACAAAACTAAACCTCTCAAAAATAATTTATGTTTTGTATAAAATATTAAAGCATATTGATAAAAATACTTGCTTTTATGAGGAATTAGCTTCTATATATTCAAAATACAACATTGTTTTAAGTCACTCCAAGATTGAAATAAAAAATGCTAAAAGAATAATGGATTTAAAAAGAGAAATTGAAAAACTTGCAAATTACAATATGGAAAGCTCAAACATCATTGAAAATATAAGCTCTCAAAAATCGTACAAAAGAAAATTGAAATCTAAGGAAAAAGAGCTAAAAGAACTAATAAAGGGAATAAAAACTATTTCAAATACTATTGAAGTAAATGAGATAAAATCTAAGTATGGGCACTTTCCATTCCAAAAAAAATATAGTGAATTTACAGGAATAGATTTAAATTTTTTTAAAAATATAAAATAAAGTATAAATTTTTAAAAAAAATATATAATTATAATAGTTACATATTTACAAGTTTATCAAAATATGATAACATATATATGTAATTAAATTCCAGTTTTACTGGGGGAAAAAGGAACTGAGGTTCCTTTTTTCTTGTGAAATATTGTTACTAAATGAATTATCAAAGATAAAAAATAATGAGCATGAGAATAACTAATTATACGAATAGAAATTTACATAGCTATAGTTATGGTATTCGGTAAATGTTTATTCATTGCATAAAAAGAGCAACCACCAAAGGTTGCTTTTTCTAGCGGCGCTTGGCGCCAACACGGGTTTGATCCGATGAATTATTCAACAGACCAAAATGAGATATAATAATATCTCTATATTATTATATTCATTCTCCAAGAAAATTACGTCAAATATATTTTTAAAAGTAAATATACACATAAAATTCTTGTTTATATTATCATTTTACATCATATATTTCTAATGTCAAGCCCAAATTCAAATGATTTTTAATAAATAAAGTAATTTTTATTTACTCTTGTTAAAATACTATAATGTTGGTACAAGAGTAATGCATGATAATATTTGGAATCCATAGTTATATTAAAGTTACAAAAGAAGTAAAAGTTTGCTTCTTTTTAATTTATCTGTTATGAAACGAAAAAATACTGAATAGATACTTGAAAAATATTAAATAATTTGATAAGATTAAGTCATAATATGGAGGTCTTAATAATGAGTTTTGGAAAAAGAAATTTAATATTAGGAATAATAGTATGTGTAGCAGTTGCAGTAATAGGTGTATCCTTTGCTTACTTTGTAAGTGGAGTAAACGTAGGCGGTACTGGATCAAGTGTGGAATTAGAACCCGGTGATATGATTAGTGTTGTATATGATGCAGGTTCATCTACCTTAAATTTAGAAAATGCCATACCAGGTGATAGCGCGTCTAAAACATTTAGTGTAACAATAACACCTACTGAGACCGAAAACAGTATAAGGTATGCCATTATATTAAATCTTACAACCAATGAATTTGTGAATAATGACATTAGATACACACTAAGGGATGAGACTGGCGAACTAGCAACATCAACCTTAACTGATAATCAAACTGGTGAAGCGGTATTATACACGGATTCAAGAACAGTAGCAGGCCAGACGACTATCAATTATACTTTAGAAGTAGAATTCGTAGAAACCGATAGCGATCAAACAGTAAATTCTAATAAATCCTTATCGGGATCTGTAAAAGTAGAATTTGCAGGCTAAATGTTAAAAATATATGATAGAAATAAAAAAAAATAACTTTTTAATATTGCAAGTCTTAAACGGTTATGATATACTTTAAAATAGTAGGGAGTGTTCCAAATGAACGATAGTAATTTACAAGAACAATATGCTTTATTAGAAGAAGAAAGGAAAGACAATAGAAAGAAAACAATAATAATTATTATCCTTTGTATATTAATTATATTAGTTACTCTTCTAGGAATCTTTTTCTCACTGTCAGGTAACAAAACATGTACCATAAACTGTGATTTAGACGGCGACGGAGTCGCTGACATCAACATCGACATTGATGGTGACGGTATATGTGATGTCAACTGTGACCGCGATGGTGATGGCAAACCAGACACTAACATCGACTACAAAGGTGATAGAACACCACACTTTAGCATTGACACTGATGGTGATGGATACCCAGATGTTAACTTAGTAAATAAAGATGTCGATGGTGATGGCGAGCCAGACTTTAATATCGATTTAGATGGTGATGGATGGCCTGATATTAATATTGATTTTGATAACACCAACACTTGTGATATAAACTGTGATATTGACGGTGATAATAAGCCTGATACAAATATCGATGTGAATGGTGATGGCAAACCAGATGTAAATATAGATACGGATGGTGATGGTACACCGGATGAAAATTTAATGAATCAAGATACCGATGGCGATGGAAAATGCGATCTAAATTGTGATACCGATGGTGATGGTTTCCCAGACATCAACATTGATATAGATGGTGATGGCGAAGCAGACTTAAACATTGATACGGATGGCGACAAAGTATGTGATCTAAATTGTGACACGAACAATGATGGTAAGCCAGACATTAATATTGACGTTGATAAAGATGGCGATGCAGACATCAATGTCGATACCGATGACGATGGTGAGCCTGATGATAATTTAATGAATCAGGATACCAACGATGATGGAATATGTGATTTAAACTGTGATACTAATAATGATGGCTTCCCAGACATCAACATTGATATAGACGGTGATGGAGATCCGGATATGAATATCGACACGGATGGCGATGGTGTATGTGACCTAAACTGTGATACCGATGGTGATGGCAAGCCAGACATGAATGTCGACAAAGACGGCAATGGCGAGCCAGACACGAATGTCGATACCGATGGTGATGGCGATCCAGACTTAAATATTGATACCGATGGTGATGGAGTATGTGATTTAAACTGTGACACCAATGACAATGGCAAACCAGATATGAACTTAGATTATGATAGTGATGGCGAAGCAGACATCAATGTCGATACTGATGGTAATGGAGAGCCTGATGACAATCTAATGAATCAAACTGATGAAAATGATGTATGTATCCTAAACTGTGATACTAATAATGATGAATGGCCCGAAACAAACATTGATGTTGATGGTGATGGAACACCTGATGTAAACATTGATACCAATGGTGATGGCAAACCGGATACCAATATTGATGTAGACAAAGATGGTGAACCTGATATTAATATTGATAACAATGGCGATGGAACACCTGATGACAATCTCATGAATCAAGATACCGACGGCGATGGAAAATGCGATCTAAATTGTGATACCGATGGTAATGGCTTCCCAGATACCAACATTGATATAGATGGTGATGGTGAACCAGATATTAATATTGACAAAGATGGTGATGGTATATGTGATACCAATTGTGATACCAATGGTGATGGCAAACCAGATACAAATATTGATGTTGATGGTGATGGCAAGCCAGATGTAAATATCGATACCGATGGTGATGGCAAGCCAGATGACAATCTCATGAATCAAGATACCGATAATGATGGTGTATGTGATGTAAACTGTGATACCGATGATGATGGCTTCCCAGAAGAAAACATTGACTTAGACGGTGATGGTACATGTGACTTAAACTGTGACTTAAATGGTGATGGAACATGTGATACCAATTGTGTTGGTGAATTATATAGTAATGCTGATTTAAGCAGTTTAAGAGTAGGAAATTACTTATTAGTACCAAGCTTTAATGCTAATACTACAGAATATACTGTTGAAGTAGACAGAAGCTTAACAAGTGTAAACGTAAGTGCTACTGCAGTAAATTCTCGTTCAAGAATTATAGGAACCGGACCAGTAGCGTTAACTAGCGATTCAACTAGAGTTACCGTAACCGTAATCGCTCAAAGTGGTAGATTAAAAACTTATACTGTAACAATTAATAAAGCTGATAATCCAACTGTATCTGAAGATGGAGATGGATCTGTAGATATAGGAACAGCTGAAAATGGCGTTCTAAGCGTATCATTTACAAGACCAATGCATGCGACAAACATCGTACCAGGATGGACTGGAACTCATGCTTTCACAGTAACAAATAATTCAACAAGTACGATTACTTATAATATCAACTTAATAAATGTAGAAAACACATTTACAAGTGATAACTTAGTATATACTTTAAGAAAAGATGGTGAAGTATTAAATAATCAAAGTAATATTGTTGCCGTAAAACAAGACTCAACTATAGCAAGTAATATAGTAATAGCACCTGGTGAAACAGCTAGTTTCTCACTTGATTATGAATTTATATATCTAAACGTACCACAAGATTACGATCATGATAGAAGCTATGCAGCTACTGTAGAAATAGAAATTATATCAGTAAACTAAGAGTGATGAAAATTCACTCTTTTTTAATGAAATAATCTTGTAATTTACTGATTGATAGGCTATAATATATATTAGAATAGGAGGGGCCCAAATGAAAGATAGCAAATTTTCATGGCGGACACTAATACATATATTTTTCAAAATTTTATCATGGGCTCTATTTATTATTCTTTTATTAATTGCTATATTCTTATTATATTATTATATAGCTAATAAAATATATATAAGCAAAGGTGCAGGCTATGAACCAAAATTTTCCATCTACACAATTGCTACCGGTTCTATGGTTCCCAATATAAATGTTATGGATGCGATAATTAATATTCGTGTTGATGATCCTGATGATTTAAAAGTAGGAGATGTCATAACTTTCCGCTCATCGAATCCCACAAGTATGGGCCTTACTATGACCCATCGTATCAAAGAAATAACAACTGATAATGATGGAAAAATATGTTACGTAACCAAAGGAGATGCAAATCCCGTTGAAGATGAGCTATGTGCTAAGTACAGCAATGTTATAGGTAAAGTTATTATAAGAATTCCTGGTTTAGGTCATATTCAACGTTTTCTAGCTTCAGGATTCGGCTGGCTATTATGTATTTTAATCCCTGCTGTAATCATTATAGCTAGAGATATTATGAAAATAACGAGACTTTCTACAATTCAAAATAATGCTTCAAAAATGGCGGCTAAGAAGAAAGATCCTAAAAAAGAAGCAGAGGAAAAAAAACGAAAAGAAGACATAAAAAGAAATCTTCTAGAGGAAAATAAAGACCCAAAAGAATATTTTAAAGAACCAAATATTCAAGTGATAGATAAACAAAAAGATAAAAACAAAAATAAAAACAAAAAAAAGAAGGAATAATAATATGATTAACAATCCTTCTTTTTTTTATTAAACTCTTTAGCAAGCAAACCTTTCTTCATTAAGCTATGATAATTCTTATCATTCAAAATAAAATCAAATTCTCCAATAAATTCATAAATATGAGGCTTAAATCCAATCTTAAACTGATTAAGACCATAATAAGGATTATCCAAAGAAAAATCTCCTGTAAAGCCATTTAAATCCATAAATTTAAAGTCTTTTTTATAATATTCCATTAACTCATAATGTAAAAAATAATTAGGATTAAAGTGCTTATAATTCTTATCATACCCACTAATAACAATATGTACTCGATTTAAATAACGAATAACTAAAGCACCAGCAACATAAGTTTCTTTTTTCTCTCTCAAAGCATGAGTTGCTAGTTCAATATCATTTTTATAAGAAAGTAATATACGATCAGAATTCATCTTCTCTTTAATATTTGCTTCACTAGCATGATGAACTAACTTTTCAGAAATAATAGTATTTCTTTCTAACTCTTGATCGTATAATGTTTTACTATTAAGTAAATATTGTTGATAATCAATTTTAACTAAAAATAAATCAGCCGCATCTATATAATGAAAAACATTGTAGTAGTTTTTATAGTAAAATGAATCTATATCCTTTTTATTTTTAATGAATTCAAATAATATATCCAATCCATCTCTATCTTTTTTCTCAAAAACAAGTCCCGTTTTAAACCCTTTACGAATCTTATTCTTAGTATTCTTATGAAGACGCTCAAAATCATATTCTTCTAAGTTTAAAATAGCATTAAACCTAGGAAACAAACTCTCAAAGTATTTATTATCTCTTAATTTAGTAAAACCTAGTTCTTTTAAATAATCTCTAACAATAATATTATGATTATAATTAGTAAGCTTAGTATTAGGATTAATTTCTCCTATGGCAATTTCTGGATTAATTTTAATAAATACCAATCTTCTAAAATAATATTCTCTAATCGCTTGGGTAAACTGACTTAAGAGTTCATAATCGAAGTAATCCACCAAAAAACCTTTAGGAGAATAACCATATTTATAAGACAATCCTATTTTTTTAATTAAAATTAAGGCAGCGGCTTTAATCACTCCGAGTTCATCAACAAAGCCAATAAGCTCATAATCATATCCTTCTTCTGTCATGAATATCGCATAGCTAGAACTCTGATAATACGAGCTAATAGGAAAACTTTTAGCAAAGCTATCAAATTCGGCAATAGAAAGTTCTTTAATATGCATAATATTACCCCTTTCAAATAATGCATATTATAGCACAAGAATAAATTTATGTCTAGAATTTGATTGACTAGAAAAAAATTTATAGTATAATTATAAGTAGGAGGAAATCTTATGGCAAAGAAAAAAGAAAGCAAAGGATTAGAAAAAATAAAATTAGACTTTAGCAAATTATTATTAGGAAGTATTATTGTAAATGTATTATTTTTACTTTATGGAGTTGTTACTTACTTAAATCCTTTAATTGATTTAACAGTAATGCGCGTCATGTTAGGAGTATGTTTTATCATTTTAGGAGCATATGCTATATTTGAATTCACCCAAAAAGATAAAAATCCTTTATTTAACTTAAATATTGTATGGGGAATACTAGCGATTCTAACAGGATTACTTGCAATAATCAATCCTTTTAATATCAACAAAATATTTACATTCACATTAGGAATATATCTAGTAATTATTGCTTTAAGTAGAATATTAGATGCTATAAAACTAAAGAAAATAGGTTACGATGGATGGTCTTTAATAATCACGATAGGTATAATTCTTTTAATCTTTGGCGTATTTATTATGATTAATCCAGCACGTATGGAAGATGTAGAAACAGCAAGTATCTTTGTAATTTTAGCAAGTATTTTAGAAATATGTAATTATATTTTGCTTTATACTAAAAAAGAAGATATTTTGAAATTGTTAAACCCAAAAAAAGGAAAGTAGG
>CALVHK010000036.1 GCA_944327405.1 uncultured Bacilli bacterium
CGTTACAAACAGTTGACAGGAACACCATTTTATATTACTATTTTACTAGTGAGTTTAATATAATTTTTTAGGAGTTTAACCATGAAAATAAAAAACAGAATAGTAGAAGACTTAGTATTTAAAAGTTATTTAGAAGAAATTATGAGCAAGAAAAAGTATTTAAAGATGAATAGATATACTCAACATGGAAACACATCTTGTCTATTACACAGCATTGCCGTAGCCTATTTCTCTTATCGTTTATGTAAACTTTTAAAATTAAAAGTACATGAAAAAGAGCTGATAAGAGGGGCACTTTTACATGATTATTTCTTATATGATTGGCATGCGAAATATAAACCTACCAAAGATTTAGGCTTACATGGCCGAATTCATCCGACCATTGCTTTATTTAATGCCAGACGGGATTATAATGTAAACCGGATAGAAGCCGATATTATTTCCAAGCACATGTTTCCTCTAACATTTCATCCGCCAAAATATAAAGAAAGTGTAGTCGTTTGCATTGTCGATAAATTTTGTAGTATTTATGAAATATTTAGTAAGAAAGCATACATAGAAATAGCCCAAAAGTTAGCAGACACCAAGAAAACAAGAAGAACGATAGCTAAAAGAATAAACCTATATAATTAGGTTTTTTTTAATTTGAAAAAAGCATAAAATGATATAGGTGAATTTTATGCGCATAATGAAAAACATACAAAATTTTTTATATGACCAAGATTATTATATTGATATATTTCAAAATTGTTTGCATGTTTATTACTATCTTGACTTACTAAGTCTAAGCTCAACTTCTATAGAGCTAAAACTAAAAGAGTTTACCTTAAAAATTGAAGGAGAAGATTTAGTTGTATCAAGCATGGATAAACATGAAATATTAATCAAAGGCAAAATAAAAAATGTGAGGTTTGATCGATGAAACACTATTTATTAGTACGCATAAAAACATCTAAAAAAACTTCTTTATTATTAAAACTAAATCGTTTAAATGTAGATATTAAAGAAGTAGAATATGCTAAAGATTATTTAAAGTTCAAGATTTTAGCAAGTGATTTAAAAAAGGTAAAAAAGTATTTAATGAGGTTTAAAGTAGAAATACTAGATGAAACAGGTATATATAAATTAAAGGAAGAATTAAAAAAGAATAATTTGATAATTGTTGGTATTATTTTTGCTACAATCGTTTTTCTTATTTTATCTAATATTATTGTAAAAATTAATATCGTTCATGAAGATGAAAGCCTGCGAGAAATCATAGGTGAAGCCTTAACTGAAGCGGGTGTAACCAGATTAAGCTTCAAAAAAAGTTATGACGAATACGAGGCTATTATTGAAAGTATCAAAGAGAGTTACCCTGACAGAATTGAATGGCTAGAAATAGATGTCGAAGGAATGGTTTTGAATATCAGGGTAGAAGAACGGATCATTAATAATTATGAGCCAGATTACAGTACATGTCATATCGTTGCCTCCAAATCAGGAATCGTAAGAAGTATCCGATCAGAAAAGGGAGTATCCATGGTAAGCATTAATGATTATGTGACCCAAGGAGAAATTTTAATAAATGGAAACATCTCTTTAAATGAGATCGTGAAAAAAAGTGTTTGTGCAAGTGGCGAGGTTTATGCAGAAGTCTGGTATAGTGTATCCGCCTCAGTCCCTCTTACTGAAGAAAAAAGAAAAGATAGTGGAAAAATGCGCTATAACTTTATGGTAAAGAATGGTAGTGATGAATATGTCTTGCTAAAAAGTCGAGTAGGAGAAGAAAAGAGAGTCGAAAACGTCTATTTATTTAGTATTTTTGGTTTTGAGTTTTATTTACAAAAAGAGTATGAAGTAGAAGTAGAAACCATTAATTATACAGAAGAAGAAGCTCTTACAAAAGGGATAGATCTAATAAATGAAAAACTAGAGTTAAAACTAGACAATTTTGAATCAATAATTGAAGAAAAAGTCTTGCAAAATACCACAAAAGATAATAATATATATATAGATATGTTCGTTGCTGTAACAGAACAAATTGGAGTAAAAGAATATTTTGATGAGACTAGGAGTGATACAAGTGATGAGGAGTATAACTAACATATTAACTGAATCAATTGATAATATGTGGCCGATGCTTACCATATTTTTAGTAGTAATTGCCGTTGTTCGTATAGCTGCCATAAAAAGTAATAATGAAAAATTAGTATTTTACAAAGAATTCACCAATCTTTTATTTATTATTTACATTCTTCTTTTATATGAACTTTTAACAAGAGCAGAATTAAACACGGTAAGAGGATATAACTTAGTTCCCTTTACGGAAATATTCCGCTATGAAATAGGATCAGAAGCTTTCTTTATGAATGTTATTGGTAATATTGTAATATTCATTCCATTTGGCTATTTAATATCAACTTATATCAAACCAAAACGAATACTACCCATATTAATTGTGAGTGTAATCTCATCAGCAACCGTCGAATTCGTCCAACTTTGTATCGGTAGAAGTTTTGATGTTGATGACATCATATTAAACTCTCTAGGAGCCATCATCGGTTTCTTAATCTATATTGCCCTAAATGCTGTCAAAAAACATTTGCCTGGAATATTTAAAAGAGACATTATTTATAACATTTTATGTTTAATTATTTTAATAATTATGGTATTATATTTACTTAGTCGGATGGGAGTAAATATTTTATGAAAAATACCTATGAGATTACGGATTTAGTAGGAGTGGACTTTAATTATGATTATTTAGATGATGTAATAAAAAGAGTACTCAAACATGAAAAAGTAAAGAATGCTTATTTTGGAATTATCTTTGTGGGTGAAGAAGAAATAAAAAGAATCAACAAAGAGTATAGGGGCATCGATAAAGTTACGGATGTCATAACATTCGCCTTAGAAGATCAACAAGACAATATCGATATGGATATGCGTATCTTGGGAGATATTTACATATGTATTCCAAGAATGCTTAGTCAAGCGCGTGAATACGGTCATAGTCCCAAAAGAGAATTAAGCTTTCTAACTACTCATGGCCTACTACATTTACTCGGGTATGACCATATGGAAAAAGTTGAAGAAAAGAAAATGTTTGATTTACAGGAGTTGATATTAAATGAAGCAGGAATCACAAGATAAAAAACAGTTTGAAAGAGATAAAGTAAAAGTATATGGACCAATGCGTTTTTTAAAAAGTATTAAATACTCTTTAGATGGTTTAATTCATGCCTATCGTTATGAGCAAAGTTTGTGGATCCATGGAGCTGCTGTCTTACTAGCTATTATTTTAGGATTTGCTTTTCAAATTCGTTTAGCTGAATGGGCCATTATTTTCATTGCTCTAGGTATTATTTTAGCTTTAGAGCTTATTAATACTGCAATTGAAGCAGCAGTTGATTTAACAACGACCGAGATTCATCCTTTAGCTAAAGTAGCCAAGGACTGTGGTTCAGCGGCCAGTTTTGTGATGTCCATCGTATACATTGTGATTAGCCTATTTGTTTTTGGTCCATACTTTTTAGATTTATTTGATAAAATATTTTAGGAGGTAGTTATGAGGAGTGGTTTTGTAAGTATTATTGGTAGACCAAATGTAGGAAAGTCGACATTATTAAATACCCTAATTAATGAAAAAGTTGCCATCACCAGTAAAGTCGCTGGGACAACCCGTAACATTATTCAAGGAATTTATAATGAACCCAACTATCAAATTGTCTTCATGGATACACCAGGAATTATTAGACCCATGAATAAACTAGGCAAAATTACCAATAAACAAGCCATATCTTTAGTAAAAGATATTGACTGCCTATTATTTGTGGTAGATGCCTCAACTGGTCTAGGCAAAGGGGATAAATTTATCATGGATGTTTTAAAGAAGACAGATTCTCCGGTCATACTTGTCTTAAACAAAATTGATAAAATAAGTGATGAAGATATTTTATACAACATTGCGGAATATAAAGACTTATACCCATTCGCGGAGATTGTTCCGGTATCGGCCTTAACCAAAGATAATGTTGAAAGACTTATTGAAGTAATCAAAAAATATCTAAAAGATGACGTAAAATATTTTCCAGAAGGAATAAAAACCAGCAATAGCAAGTATTTCATGATTAGTGAAATTGTAAGAGAAAAACTATTTGATGTAACTGTAGAAGAAATTCCTCATAGTCTTACTTGTCATACATCATTCTACGAAGAGAAAAAAGACATCATCAATATTCATGTCGATATTATTGTCGATCGAGACACGATTAAAAAGATTGTCATTGGTAAAAAAGGGGAAAGGCTAAAAGAAGTTGGAACACGGGCCAGAGTAGAATTAGAAAGTATGCTAGGCAAAAAAGTATATTTAGAGTTGTTTGTAAAAACGGTCAAAAATTGGAAAGATAAAGAGCGGTACATAAAAGAATTAGGGTTTCTAGATTTTTAGTGAATAAAATCGTTCATGATACCACATAATGATAATAGAAAGGTTGAATATCATGAATAAAAAAGAAGCATGGAAAAAATTCCAAAAATCTGGAAAAATAGAAGATTATTTAGCGTATAAAGAAATTGAAAGAAACGAAAAATAAAAAAAATAAGTGGTTTTCCACGGTTCGACAAATTTAGGGGCAAGGATATGTTATAATGGCCTTGTGAATGAGATAACTCATTCATACAAATCACAGGCAAACATGAAAAATTTTATTATTTGAAATTCCAAAATCTTCCCAAAAAATTTTATGTTTGCTCCATGATTTGATCTCCCTTTCGAATTTCATTCAAAATAAAGCATCCACTACGGATGTTTTATTTTGCCATACAAATAATCAAGAGAAACACCATATCTCTTACATATAGCATACCCATAAGTTAAAGAAACTAACTTTTTACCACTTTCATACTCACTAATTAAAGAGTGACTAGTCCCGATTTCCTGAGCTAGTGTTTCTTGATAAAGTTTTTTCTCTTTACGAATATTCCTTAAATTTTCTCCAACTTTAACTTTATCAATTTCTAACGTCTCAACTTTAATATTCGGATTATCAGTTATTTTAAGTAGATAATCCAAAGAGACGTGATAGTAATTAGCAAGTTTGTTTAATAATTCAATAGGAATGATAACATCCATTCTTTCGAATTGAGAGTAAGCAGCAATACTAATTTGTAAATAATCTGCTAGATCTTTTTGTGTTAAATTATTATTAATTCTCAAATTTTTTATTCTAGAATAATCCAATTCATAATTAAATTGTTTCATACTTCATCACCGGAAATATTGTCTCATTTTACCTATAAAACGAAAACCAAATTAAAGTAATAGCGACATTTTTCTTGACTTTGTGTCTAGTAGAGATTATAATTTATATATAAGCTAGGAGACTCTATTATAGTATCTAATTTTTATGGAAATATAAATGAAGTAGAGCTTCCTATAAAGGAGTGTAAAGTATGCCTTTTGAAACGCTAAAAAGAAGTCACTTAAAGAGAAATATATTAATTGGTGTAGTAGTAATAGCAATTATATCAGCAGTAGTACTACAGTTTACGAGAGCTAAATACATATTCACAGATAAAATGCCATTAATTAATGGCACTGTCAATTATAGCCCGTATGATATAACGGTAACATCGAAACTATTAGTAGGTGAAGATACCACTATTGATTTAGAAGAAATACCTACATCATCAAATGTGTCACTTGTATCAGCAACATGTACTAATGATGCAGTTTTAACATGGAATGCCTCAGAAAATGGTTATGAAGTAAGCAATTTAACACATAAGGGAACAAAATGTGAAGCAATATATGGAATGGCGAACGAAGGAGACAGTACAGACTTTGATTATACTGGAAATATTCAAGAATTTACTGCTCCAAGTGATGGCTATTACTTACTTGAAGTGTGGGGAGCTCAAGGAGGAGATGCCTATAATTCTACTGGCGGTACACGAATCGGTGGATATGGAGGCTATTCAAAAGGAACAGTATACTTAAACGAAGGAGAAACTTTATATGTCGCAGTTGGAGGAGCAGGAATTGATGGAATAAGCACTTCAACCCAAACAGGAGGCTATAATGGAGGCGGTAGTGGTTTATATCATGGTGGATCTGGTGGCGGAGCAACACATATTGCAACAGCATCTGGTTTATTATCCACTTTAAGTGGTAATCAAGACTCTATCTTAATTGTAGCGGGAGGCGGTGGAGGAGCGGCCGTTACAAATAGTGGCAACTGTAGTGATGGCGGTAACGGAGGCGGAATTAGTGGTAATGATTCAACCACAAATGCTTGCAGTGATACCAATTCTTCCCAAAACGGATATGGTACAGGCGGGACGCAAACTGAAGGTGGAACTCAATCTGCAAATGGAAGCAGCAATCATGGAAGTGGTAGTGTAGGAGAGTTTGGAAATGGAGCAACTTCAACTTTAGACGACAGTTCATTTGGAGCTGGCGGCGGTGGAGGAGGCCTATATGGAGGAGGATCTTCAACTTTAGCAGGAGCAGGAGGCGGCTCAGGGTACATTGGAAATTCTAAATTAGAAAGCTATGGAGTTATAAAAAACATGTATTGTTATAATTGTAAGGAATCAAGTTCTAGCAATACACTAACTTATTCCACAACAAGTGTATCAGTAACACCAACAAGAGATACTGCCAAGGAAGGGAATGGATATGCTAGAATAACACCAATTATATCAGGAGCATATCAACCAATACATACCACGACTGCAGAAGAAAATAATGGTAATATTACCGTAACAATAACACCAAATGCAGATAATCTATTTGCCACATCAAAATACTATTTCAGTATTAATAATAATGATTACATAGAAAGTGATAGCAATACTTATACCTTTGAAAGCCTAGATGTAGGAGAATATGAAATAAAAACATATATTGTTGATGAGAAAGGATTAGAAAGTGAAATAGAAACACAAAGTATTTCTATTACCGAAGGCATAACTATAGCAGATATAATAAATTCTCATAACATATCAACAAGAACAGATTTTAGTACACCATTAACAAGCAATACAACAGGAACAATATATCGAGCAGAAGATGATGACGGAACAACGTATTATTTTGTTGGAGCAGTGGATGATAACTGGGTGTCATTTGCAGGATTCTACTGGAGAATAGTGAGAATTAATGGAGATGGTACTATTCGATTAATCTACCAGGGAACAAGCGCCCAAACAACAGGAAGCGGAACACAGATCAGCACAAGTGCATTCGCTAGTTCATATAATGATAACACGTACGTAGGATATATGTATACAAGAGGAAACGTACATGGATTAGGAACGAGTAGTACAATAAAAGGAGTATTGGATAATTGGTATTTAACCAATATCCAAAACGCGGGATACTCAAGTTATATTGATACCAATGCCGGATTTTGTGGAGACAGAAGTCCAAGTACAAGCACAAGTAGTAGTAATGGCTTAGGAGGAACATACACAACAGTAACATTCTACGGAGCATATATAAGATACTCTAACAATGGAACACCAACATTCAGATGTAGTAATGGTAGTGACTTGTATACAGTAGGAGGAAGTAATAAAGGAAATAAAGCATTAACATATCCAATAGGATTAATCACAATGGATGAGGTATGGTATGCAGGAGGAAATAGATCAGAAAATAGTAGTTATTACTTATATACAAACCAACATTACTGGACCATGTCTCCATATACCTATCTCCTCAACAGCGCTAACGTGTTCCTCGTGTATTCGTCTGGCATCCTCGCCGACAACTACTCCGTGACTCACGCGTTCGGTGTCCGGCCTGTCATCAATCTAAAATCCAACACCATATTCGAAGCAGGAGGAATGGGTACTTCAAGTAATCCATATGTTGTGAAAGGAGCTAGTTAAGATGAAGAAAGTATTTATAATAAGCATGCTACTTATTATTAGCATTTGTTCTATATTCTTGTTTTTAAATAAACAAGAAGAACAAATACTAATACAGGATGATACGGCTTTTAATTCATCTTCACTAGCAGTCTATCTAGAAAATGAAGATGGAGAGTATGAAAGTAGTAGTACTATACCATTAAAAGATGATGGATACGTATTTAGTAATGCAGTATGTGAAAATGATGTAGAAGTTAAATGGAATGAAGAGGCTTGGTCTATTATAGCTCCTAATAACGTTGCTACGTTTAGATGCAACTTGTATTTTGATAAAACATCTAGTGCAACTGACATTATTGAAGGCTTGTATCCTGATAATCAAGATATGTTAGCTTATGACGATTATGAAAACTTAAGATATATAGGGGCAGATCCCAATAATTTTGTATACTTTAATTGCAATGATTATGCAAATCCCAGTAATAGCACTTGTGAATTATGGAGAATTATAGGAATATTTAGTGAAGATACTCACGGAATAAGCGGACAAAAATTATTGAAATTAGTTAGAAGTGAATCTTTAGGTAATATAGATTGGGATAGTGCTAATACAAATGATTGGAGTACAGCAAGCTTGCAAACAGCATTAAATGGTGACTATTTAAATAGAAGTGGAACATATGCAAGTACCGGAATAAAAAATGATACAACAAGAAATATGATCGAGACAGTAACATGGAAGTTAGGGGGAACAGCAAATTACACTAGTTCAAGTAATGGACTAGCAAGTCATTGGTATAGATATGAAAGGGGAACAACAGTATATAGTGGAAGACCAACAACATGGAGTGGGAAAGTAGCCTTAATGTATCCAAGCGATTATGGATATGCCACTAGCGGAGGATCAACAACAGATAGAACAACATGTTTAGCAGCGGGGTTATACAATTGGAATTTTTCAAATTATTATAGTGATTGTTATAATAATGATTGGTTATATGATAGCAACGCAACACAATGGACACTTACCCCGAACTCGTATGATTCTGTCGGCTTGTTTTACGTCCTAAGTTCCGGCTTTGTCGCCAACGCCAGTGCGGGTTACTCGGCTTGGGCCCGTCCTTCGTTATATCTAAAATCTTCAGTCTCTATAACAGGTGGCACCGGAACTAGCACTGACCCATATACTTTAAGTCTTTGATTAAAGATTACTCTTTAATCTTTTTTCTATTTATTATATAATATTATTGTTGGGAATGATTGTTATGTTAAGAGAAATAGAAGGCATGATTATAAGAGAAATACCTTATGGAGAAACATCCAAAATAATTCATGTGTATA
>CALVHK010000037.1 GCA_944327405.1 uncultured Bacilli bacterium
GGTCATTAATTTATCTGCTATACCTTGTCCTCTTAATGACGGATCTACAAAAGTGTGATTAATATTTACCGTATTATCATTTATACTTGGATAATCTACTTCTCCCATTACTGCATCATTTACAATATAAGTTGTTTTGTTTTCTTCTACTTGAAACATAATTATCTCCTTAAAAATTCTTCTGCTGGAATAAATCCATGAGCGTCATTTTCGTTGATGCTTCGGCCAAAAATATTTCCACTTGTTATAGCATAGTCCATAACTTCTAGATAAGAAAGAGAGTATGCTTTTGTTAAATAGTTTTTTGGATTACGATCTTTTAGCATATTCAATATTGCCATATAATCTTGTGAGCTACAAATTTCACTCATTTTAACTGCTTCTTTTCTATCTCTATCATTCATCATAATTAACTTAAAATAATTCTCTTTTGTTCCTTTTGTATGTTCATCAATTGCTTGCGGTGCGTTTTCTGCAGATATTATGATACTTGCATCAGTAGAAGTTTCTGAATTAGTGCGAAATAAAATAACTTTTTCTTTAGCTATTTCACTTGTAAAATGACCGCTATTTACACTATATTTTTTATTAAAGATAAATAAAATACTATTCAATTCTTGTTCATTTACCGTTCCTAAAAATATACCAGTACCATGTAAAAATACTTTTTTATAATTCTCTCTTGCAAATTCTAGTTCACTGGATTTTGCTGTTTCGTAAATATCTTCTGCTGTTTCATAAATATCTTTGGATAAATCATTAGAAATACCAAAATAAATGCTATAGCCAATATTACTTTTAAAAATAAATATTCTGGTATTTCTAATTACATTTCCCATTCTTTTGGATTCTAATTGTTCCATTTTTTTTAATACTTTAAAAAAGGTTTTTACATTGTTCATAATATTTTCTTCTTTCTGAATATGCTTAATATTCTAGCACAAAACATGTCTATTTACAATAAACTATTTGCAATAAACTCTTCTTTACGTTATAATTATTATGGTGAAGTAAGATGGCAAAGAAAAAGAAATCAAAAAAAGATGAAACAGAAAAAGTAGGAGTTAGTGTCGAGCTTACTGGTCTTATTTTAATATTAATTGGAATTATTGGATTTGGGTTTGGCCCAGTTGGTTCTATTATTAAGAAATTTGCAATGTTCTTAGTAGGAGGTTGGGCTTGGATTTTCCTTTTAATATTCATTTTGGGGCTTGGTATTTATATGCTTATTAAAAGAAGCTTACCTAAGTTTTGGTCCCAAAGATTAGTAGGCTTATATATCCTTATTATTGTCGTGTTAGTAGCGAGTCATTTTAGATTTATCGAGGAATGTAATGGTGCTGGTGATATTTTTCAATCTACGATCGATCAGTATATGGAACGTATTTCGACTATTGGATCTAACACTGCTTTATTTACGAGTGGAGATACTTTGATTGAAATTGGTGGAGGTGTAATTGGGGCAATATTTTCCGTAGCTTTTAGTAGTTTATTTGGGCTTACCGGAACAAAGATTGTAGCAGTCATATTAACTATATTTGCCTTTATTTTAATATTTAATATTACATTCGCTGATATTGTAAGTAAAATTAAGGCCTTCTTCTTGAAACTTAAGAGTGCTACTCCAAAAGAAAAGCCAGTAAAAGAAGAAGAATATCAATATGAGGAAGATCAAGAATTTGAGACTAAGAAAAATGATAAGATTATCATTACCAGTATGGAAGAATTAAAAACAATGAAAGAGCCTCAAAAAGAAAACTTAGAGGCAAATAAAGAAAGTATTTATGAAGCGAATAGCAATTATACTTTACCTCCTCTTTCATTATTAGATGATGTGAAGCCTCCAAAGAAAAATGCTGCTTCTAATAACTTTATTCGTAGTAATCAAGAGAATTTGGAACGAGTGTTAAAGGACTTTCAAATTAACGGTCAAGTAGTAGAGATCCATATTGGACCTGCGGTTACCCAGTATGAAGTAAAGGTGCCAAGTGGTACGAAAGTATCAAGAATTGTTGGTATTAATAAAGAAATTGCTCTAGCACTAGCTGCTAAAGATGTTCGTATTCAAGCTCCTATTCCTGGTAAGAGTACGATTGGTATAGAGATTCCTAATCCAACGATTAGTGCTGTTAAATTTAAAGAAGTTTTAGCTCATGAATCGAAGGCTATGAGTGATGCCAAAATTGTTGTTGCTTTAGGTAAAGATATTATGGGTAGACCACAACTGGCAGATATCTCAAAAATGCCTCACCTTTTAATCGCTGGTTCTACTGGTTCTGGTAAATCCGTTTGTACGAATACAATGATTTGTTCTATTTTAATGCGTTATAAACCAGAAGAAGTAAAATTAATGTTAGTCGATCCTAAAAAAGTTGAACTATCTAATTACAATGGTGTCCCTCACCTCCTTTGTCCGGTGGTAAGTGATCCTAAGAAAGCAAGTATTGCCCTACAAAAGTTAGTTAGTGAAATGGATAAACGTTATGATATGTTTAGTGAGAAGAACGTTAAGAATATCGCTGGTTTTAACGACTTAGTTATGAAAGAAAATAAAAATAACGGCACAAATATTCCTAAGATGCCTTATATTGTTGCCATTATCGATGAACTTGCTGATTTGATGCTTGTTGCTTCCAAGGAAGTAGAAGATTCGATTATGAGAATTACTCAAATGGCAAGAGCAGCGGGAATTCATTTGATTGTTGCAACTCAAAGACCATCGACGGATGTTATTACCGGTGTGGTTAAAGCCAATATTCCTTCTCGTATAGCTTTTGCTGTTGCATCTAATATTGACTCTAGAACGATACTTGACATGAGTGGTGCGGAAAAACTACTTGGTAAAGGTGATATGCTTTATTTACCAATGGGCGAAAATGTTCCTATACGTATTCAAGGATGTTTTATTAGCGATGATGAAATTAAAAGAATTATTGATTATGTATGTAAACAACAAGCAGCTCATTATAGTGAAGAAATGGAAAACTTGGATGCTACTGGTAATGGTATTCATGGCACTGCCGGTGAGGCAGAAGAATACGATGATCCTTTGTATAATGAAATTGTTGAGTTTGCTATCCAAACGGGTAAAGTTAGTACAAGTCTCTTACAAAGAAGATTTCGACTTGGCTATAACCGGGCAGCTCGGGTGGTAGATCTTTTGGAAGAGCGAGGAATTGTTGGTCCTCCGAATGGTTCAAAACCTAGAGAAGTGTTAGTAAAATTAGAAGATAAAGGTGAATAAAATTAGCATTTACAAATAAGATTAAACTATGTTAAAATATTATTGGAGGGATGTTATGGCAAGTAGTAAAATAAAATATAAAAATCAAACCGTAAAAAAATATTTTGTTGGACTCTGTATTATTTTAGCCATAATTTTTCTTGCACTATATTTTTATAAATGGCACACTGTTCGAGAACAAGAAAAATTTTATAATAGCTATTTAATTAGTACCAATACAATTAGTCTTGAGATGACCGATATTGATGAAATAAGTTCTGTTTTATCAGAGACTCCTAGTTATTATTTCTTATATATTAGTTATACAGAAGATGAAGAAGTTTACAATTTGGAAATGGATTTGAAACCTTTAATTGATGAGTATCAACTACAAAATAATTTTTATTTCTTGAATGTTACTGATTTTAAAGATACGAATACTGATTATAAAGAAGATATTGCTTTAGAACTTGGAATTGATGAGAGTATTATCTCCGATGTTCCAATCATTCTTTATTTTAAAGATGGAAGCCTTGCAACTACACATGGAATATTTACTGCAGAAGAATTTAAAGATTTACTTGAAACTCAAGATATTAAGTCACAATAAAAATTACTCGCTAATGAGTAATTTTTTTGTAATATTTACAACTCTCTTTAAATAAACAATCCTCACATTTAGGATTTCTAGCCGTACAGTGGTATCTTCCGAATAGAACTAGTTGATGGTGAAGTCTACTCCATTTATCTTTGGGAAACTTCTTCATCAGTTTTTGCTCGATTACGGATACATCATCATCCTCTTTAGCAAATCCTAAACGAATGGATACCCGTGATACATGAGTATCGACTGCTATAGCGGGAACATCATAAATATTGGATAAAACGACATTACATGTTTTTCGGCCAACACCAGGAAGGCTTTCTAAATATTCACGATTGTTTGGAACTGTCCCGTTATAATCATCAATTAGTCTGGTTGCTATTGTTTTAATATATTGAGCTTTTTTTGTATGAGAGCCACATGGTCTAATAATCGCTTCAATATCCTTTATATCAGCATTTTTTAGACCCGCTAAATTATATTTGGCAAATAAGACTTTTGTTACTTCATTTACTCTTTTATCGGTACATTGGGCACTTAGAACAGTTGCTATTAAAAGTTCATAATCTCTGGTGTAATTTAACTCACATCTCGCACCAGGATAATATTCATCTAAAACTCTAATTAAATCTTCACTCTTCATCATCTAACCAGTTATAATCAAATAACTCACTTTCCTCCTTTTTTGTCTCTCTTTTCTCTAAATGATTGCTCACATCTTTCATTGTCGTAAACCCCTTTTTGTTCCATTCATATAATATTTTATCAATGTACCTCAGGTTTTTAACTCCATTATATACAGCTTCTTTTAGAGCACCTGCAATTAGTTCTTCACTATAATTATGAGTTAACCAACCATTTATGATTTCATATTCCATACTGGTAATAGGCCGGCCAAACTCGGTTTCAAATTCGGCATAAATATCGGTTTTGATTTCACTCTTTTGCATTTCTTTTTCATCACTCATAATTAAAGCATAAAAATTATCTAGACTAACCCGTTCAATTAATCTTCCTTCGATGTCTTTATCCGTTTTGACATCAATTATTTTTTTGGATAAAAGACTGTTAAAAACTTCATACGATTTATCTAGAGGTAAGCCTATATTTTTACTTAACTCCTCAATATTTAAATAATTATTGTAGTCATTGTCAAAATAGGTAAGCATTAAAAATTCTTCTAAAGTTAATTTTAACTTTAAAGCTTGTTTAATAAATAGACTATTTGTTATATATTTCTTACATTTAAAAATATCAATATTCATGTTAACCACTCACTTTTATGTTCTTTTATATATTTTATCATATCATTTGTTTTATTTCTTAATTTACCACTCACAATTAAAGTTTCAATATCTTTTAGAATAATTCCTATTTTTTCTGAATAATCAATATTTAGAATACTTGCGATATCACTAGCCTTGATGTTTATTTCTTTCTTATCATGAATTGGTAAGTCTTTGTAGATTTTGTTAATTGTTTTTTTATCAATATTTAAGATTTCCCCAGCGACTAGTGATAAATATAAGCCGTAGTTATAAACGGTAAACTTATCAATCGATCCCATACCTATGATTCTTCTTAAAGAAGTAATGTTGTCTTTTTCTACTTTGGTAAATGGTAAGTCGTAATTCATTTTTATTTGCGCATACATTCCTTCAATATTTTTTACTGGGACAATATTTTCCCAACCACTTATTCCGAGAATATGTATGATTCCTAGGTCATCTAGAAGATTTAACCCTTTCTTTACATTTTTGGATAATAAAATCTTGTCTAATTCTTCTTTTATTCTGGTATTGGATAAAGTTCGTACTAAATCTTTGTTTTGTTCCATGGCTTTGTAAAGATTTTTATCTAAATTGAAGTTTAGAGTTGTGGCAATACGTATGCCTCTAAGGATTCTTAGAGGATCTTCTTTTACTTTTTCTTCCGCATCACCAATCATTTTTACCTTTAAATTACTTAAGTCGTCAATTCCCCCGATTAAATCGATAATTTCCCCTTTGCTATTCATACAAAGGGCATTAATTGTGAAATCTCTTCTTTGTAAATCAACTACTAAATTATTAATGTAGTTGAATTCCACCGGTTTTCTATTTTTGTATTTTATTTCTTCTCGATAGGTTGTAATTTCCACATGATATTCTTTTATTTTAAAATCAATGCCACCTAGATTTTTGGAAGATGCATTTGGAAAAATCATCATTAGTTCTTTCGGGGTAGCATTGGTACAAATATCTATGTCATAACTTGATATCCCAACGAGTAAGTCTCTTACGTAGCCTCCGACTACATACGCTTCATAACCTTTATTTTCCATTTTTGCTAATATACTTTTAATTATCTTATTCACAATATCACCTTTGCAACTCAATAAATTTTATTACTTCTTCGACAGTATTATTAAAATTTTTGAAGTCTACCTCAAACCAGTTTATATCCATTTGATTATTAAACCATGTATATTGTCTTTTGGCATAGTGTCTTGAATTCTTCTTGATTAACTCAATTGCTTCTTCTAATGATATTTCACCAGCAAAATACTGATACAATTCTTTATAGCCTATCGCTGTGGATAGCGCTTTCGAATGAATCCCTTGTTTATAAAAGTGCTTTACTTCATCCACTAAGCCTTCTTTAAACATTTCATCTACGCGATGATTGATTCGTTCATATAATAATTTTCTATCGCAAGTAAGTCCAATATAGATGGCATCGTAAAGGGACTTGGATTTGCTTGAAGTGCTTACTTCTTTATTTAGAAATCTTACTAATCTTTTCCGATTATTTTTATGGATATTCATGTTTGGGTCTTTTTTTAGGGCTAGATCATATAGTTCCTCATTGGATAAATCATCAAAAGTTTTTGGGGGTTCTTCTTCCCTTTTAAATTCATAATTATAGAGAGCTGCTTTTAAATAAAGGCCTGTCCCTCCAACAAAAATAATATTTTTATCTTGGTTTTCCTCTATTATCTTTCGAGCATCTAATTGATAATCATAAACCGTATAGTTAACACTCACATCTTTTATATCAAATAAGTAATGAGGAATGCCTTCTTTTTCACTCTCTTTTATTTTAGCCGTTCCAATATCCATCCCCTTGTAGATTTGCATAGCATCAGAATTGATAATAATACCATTATATTTTTTGGCTAGTTCCACACTTAGCTTGGTTTTCCCCACCCCCGTTGGGCCAACGACAGCGATAATCATTCTTTCCTACCATCCTTTAATAGATCTCTTATCTCTTCAAGGAGTAATACTTCTTCACTTTTCTTTGGCGCTACTTTTTCTTCTTCTTTCTTTCTTATATGGGTTAGCTTATTAATAAATTTTATAATGATAAAGATACAAACCGCAATAATAAGAAAGTCAATAATACTCTGGATGAATGCTCCATACTCTATTTTGGTATCTCTAAAGGTAATCGATAAATTGGAAAAATCTACTCCTCCTAAAACTAAACCTAAAATCGGAGTTAAGATGTTGTTTACAAGGCTTGTCACAATCGATGAAAACGCCCCACCAATAATTACACCAACGGCTAGATCGATAACGTTTCCTCTAGCAATAAATTTTTTAAATTCACTTAAATTTTTTTTCATACTTCCACCCATCTTTATTTTAACACAGTTGAGGCAAAAAAAAAAGTTAATCCCGTATATACAGGTGTTAACTTGGTTCATTAATTAATGTTGTTCCTTCAAAAAAAGGAATATTGGCATCACACCATGCTTTGTCTGGTTCATTTCCGGCACCAAAACTAGCAGTTAAATCAATCAGTATAAGGCCATCATACCAAACAGTGGTAGTGGCATTATTGTTGTTATAATCTAGTCGTAATTGGGCTGCTGTTTGTGTGAATGAAGAACGGTCGTTGACTGCGGAAACAATATTCCATGATCCTGCACTGCCAATGGATTGTCCTTCTACATAGTCAGGTTCGGCAATAGGCCAATAAATACCGGCTGTGCCACTTGCCCCTTCATGATAAACTTCATATCTAGCATAATAAATGTGCGTTGAATCTAGGGGAATACTTACACTATTGGTTGCTAATATTTCTGGTAAAGATGCACTTCCTGTTAACCTATAGGCTGTTGTGCCGTATTTGGCATGAGCAGTATCAACTGCTCCTCCACTCCAAACACTACTTGATTCAAAGCTAGGATCTGTTACTAAATTGGTTAATTCTACTTGAGGTGCTTGTGCGACTTGATAAATCATGACTTCGGCTTCAAATGTTGATCCCATTATATCATTGTCAGCACTTTCATCGATCCATAAATATAAACTAAATGATTTAGAGGCATTAATGTTTGGTAAAGTTCCTGTTTCAATAACATAAGATGCTTTGGTATCATTAGATGTAACTCCTGATGGAAGAGATGTAGCGGTAAGACTTGTTAATTTTGTAGCTGTTGCGCCATCTAGGGAATAGTTAATGTATGATAATAAATTATCACTTGTCGAATTTTTAATATTCAGTATCAATTGATAGCCACTTCCAGTAGCACAAGTATTGGTAATTGTAAATTCGTATGGAGCAATTGTTCTGAAAGCGGTATCATTACTCATAGGATAAGCTGCATTTAGATTAATTGAGCTACTGTTCTCTTGAAAATCAATGTTATAACAACCACTTTCTATTATATTTTCTCCTGCTTGATTGGTATTAAAAGAAAGGTAAGCAAAAGTTATCCCTATGGTTGCAACAACGACAATTACAATCGATAAAATTAGTAATGCAATGTATTTTTTGTTGTTCAATTTTATCACCACTATCTCACTATATTACATTATATAGTATTTTTTGTCTTTTGAAAAGTATAAAATGAAAAAAACTTCTAAATTAGAAGTTTTACATGGAACTATAAACTAAAACTTTGGCTCCAAAAGTTTCTCCCATTACTTCAGTTCCTGTTGCTTCATCAATCCATAAATATAAAGTATAAGTTGCTGATTCTCCAGGATTTAGTGTTCCTGATGCTAGATGATAGCTAGTATTTATTCCTTCGTCTGTTTTTATAGCTTCACTTAAAGTTGAGGCTGGAGCGGTACTTAATATAGCACTGGCATTACTGTTTAGTTTGTATCTTATTGTGGA
>CALVHK010000038.1 GCA_944327405.1 uncultured Bacilli bacterium
AGAGCGATTCTTTATATTTATAGAGATACTGAAGAAAGAAAATTAGTGATTGTTACTCCTACTAATAAATATAAAGTAGCTATGACTATTAAAGAGATGATGGGTTATTTGGATGATCGGTTTGTACAGTGTCATAGATCTTGTATTGTTAATAAAAACAGGGTTGAAGAAAAGAATTATAAAGAGGGCTATTTTGTGTTAGATACAGGTGAAAAAGTTTATTTATTATCAAAGATGAATAGGAAAATGATGGAGAATGACTGAGTTTTTAGTTTGGCTTGTAGCGTGTTTTATGTCAACTTTAGGAGTTGCCTATTTATATTATAAATTAACTGATGCAGATAGGAAAATTACTCCTAAGATTTGTCTTCTATTTATAGTAGGAATAACTTTAATAGCTTTAGTTAAATATTATAATATTACTTTTGTAAGTGCTATTTCATATTTTCTTTACTTTCCATTTTTGTTTTATGCAATTAAATACACATCATTTACGAAATTCTTATTTTACCTAATCATTGTGTGGATATATGGAGTAATTTTAGATATGATTTCTATGTTGTTTGTACTCTTTTTGCAATATATTTTTGATTTTAATATTTATAGTTATGTTTCTAGAATTATATTATCAAGCATTGTATTTATTATGTTTATAATTACTGCTAGAAGTACTAAGTTTAAAACAATTGTAAATAATGCTTATAAAAAAGTTCAAAAAATTAATTATTTTGATTTTGCATTAGTTTCATTTGCTATTTTTGTTTTCTTTGTTGGATTTGTCATATTTTTAAGCTTGGATAACATGAGTTTAAGTGTTTTATTAATGGCAGTATTGTTTTTATTAGGCTTGTCTTTTGTTTTACTAATCAGAGTTAGGGTGCACTTAGTTGAAAATGATATTTTCTTAAATTTGTTAAAGGAAAATAATGAATTTTATTTAAAAATAGAAGATGAAAACAGAATTTTTAAACATAATTTAACTGCTAAACTCTTATCTGTTAAATCAGTTTCTGATAAGAAAGCTAGAAAATTAATTGATGATTTAATTAAGTCTTATAACAATAATATGGATTTTTCAATACAGATCAAAGATATGCCTTATGGTTTGAATGGAATTATTTATGAGAAAATTTATCCATATATAGGCAAGCTTCATATAAAAATTTATAATAAAATTACTTTTGATATTTTTAAAAAATTAAAACCTAGAAGATATAATGTGTTTGTCGAAAAAATGATAATCGCCTTAGATAATGCAATTGAATCTTGTATGACGAGTGTTGATAAAGTTTTGGTAATTAATTTGTATTTTGAAAATAATGAAATAATTATGGATATAAAGAATACTTTTTCTGCTGATTTAAATTTAGAAGAATTGGGAAATATTAATTATTCAACTAAAAGTAATGGAAATGGAAAAAGACGTGGCTTGGGATTATTTTCTGCCTTAAGAGATAATGAAGTTAAGTTATCAATTAAAATTATCAATAACTTATTTGTAACTAGAATTGTTGCTAAGCAAAATATGAATGAAGATGAATAAAAAAAAGGGGCTGTCGCGAAATTAAGTGATTAATTTTGTGACAGTTCTTTTATTTTAAAAAAATTTAAAAAGCTCTGAAATCACAAGGAATTCAGAGCAATTTTGTGATACTTGTCTAAGGAGTTGTATCACATGTCTTATTTTACTATAAAAAGAAGTTTTTTTCTAGTCTCCTCAAGCAGATGTGATGAGGAATTTCAAAAAATTGATAAATTTATGGAACTTTTAGAAAAATTCGGAGTTGGAAAAATCATTGAAAGTGTAAAGTCAAATGAGATTCAATGTAAAGGTCGTAAAGGTTATTATAAATATAATCTATTCGCTATGATTATATATTGCTTTGCTAAATTTAAAGCAAGTCTTAGGGATATTGAAGATAAATGTGTTTTTGATTTAAGAGTTTTGTATATTATGGAAGGGAATATTCCAGATCACTCTGTAATTGGCAAATTTATTAATCAATTCATTGTTCCTTATCAATATGAAATTTTTACTACTATTACTAAACAAATAATCAAAGATTTTAACTTAAAAATCGACGATATATTTGTTGATGGAACAAAATTAGAAGCAAATGCTAATAAATATAAATTTGTGTGGAAACCCACAAAATTTCATGCCAAACTAGATATATAAATAAAAGAATTACTAAAAGAAATGGGTTATGAGTGGAAATCAAACGAATTAATAAAAACAATAGAGTTAACTCATTTTTTGGAAGATTATATTTCAACAAAACAAATAGATATTCATTATATTCCTATAGGCAGAGGTAAAAGATTAGCGCAAGAACAGAAACATTATAAACTCGCCTATCAATATTTTATCAAATTGTTAGAATATGAAGAAAAAGAAAAAAATTGTGGTGAAAACAGAAATTCTTATTATAAAACGGATAAAGATGCGACAGCAATGATATTGAAAAAAGATTATTATTCAAAATTAAGTCATGATTTTCATGCAGGATATAACGTTCAAGTTTTAGTATCTAACTTACTAATATTAATGTATGGCGTATTTCAAGATAGAACTGATTATTATACTTTTATACCTATGAATAACCTTTATTTTAAATATTATCGAAAAAATCCTAAAAATATATGTGCTGATTCAGGATATGGAATATATACCAATTACAAATATTTAAGAGAACATCATATTGGTAATTATGTTAAATTTCAAACATGGAGTGGTGAAGCAAGTGGAAAATCACCTCAATTATTTTATACTTTTAATGATGGTGTAATGTGTTTAGATACTTGTATCGGAGAAGAAATATCCTTTAATCAAGACAATCATCAAAGAAATAAAGATGGAAAATTATTTAAGTTTATGGGTTGTAATAATTGTAAATATGCCTATAAATGTAAAGCTAAATTAAAACACAAAGATTATAATTATCGAACTGTCGAATTAATTCCTGATTATGAATTACTCAAAGAGGAAGCAAGAAATAATCTACAAAGTCCTAAAGGGATAGAAATGCGAATCAACAGGAGTATTCAAGTAGAAGGGTCTTTTGGTCAAATAAAAAATAACATGAATTATGATAGAATTAGATGACGTGGATTAGAAAAAGTATCTGCGGAAATAATGCTTATGTGTTTAGGAGTAAATATAAGAAAATATTTTTCATCATTAGATAATAATAAATTTAAAAATAACTATTGGAAAATACCTTACACTTTACACAAAGAAATATTTCCAAGTGTAAAGCCAAAAGAAAAGAGACTGTCAAGAAATTAATCACTTAATTTCGCGACAGCCCCTTTTTAAATATTATAGTAAATCTTCAGGGCATTCTGGTTCATCGTAGAAAAACCAAATAGTACGTGCATCTCCAACTGTTGCAGTAGCAGTACCACTTAATAGATTAGCTAACATTTCTAACATCTTTTTTACCTCCTTTACTCCTATATTTGTTTAAATCTATATAAAAAATTTAAACCACTATTCAGCTTTCTTTTTATAATATTTATAATTATTGAACCTTGTATTTGTTATTTTATAAGTTAATGGATTAATTAAGATGATTTGAATTAATAATGCATAAATAATTACGTTTTTAATGATAGAAATATTTACAGCAAAATATAAAATTGAGTATAATAGTACAATAATAATAGAAATGATTTTTGCTTTTAGTCTTTGATTTTTTCTAATTAACGGTCTTTTTGGTGTATCAGCTGGTGCCCATAAAATCATTGAAATAAGTGCTATTCCTAAAATGATGTAACCAATATAGGTAGGAATTTGTTTATTTATTAGAAATACAGGTATAATGATATAGACTAATAAAGAACTTACCCAACAACCTAAACTTGATTTAGCATGCCATCCAAAACTAAATGTTCTGATGCCGGCATAAAAGAGTATGAGTAAAGCAGTTTCCTTGATTGTATTTGTTAATATTGCTATTAGAAGAACAACAACAAGTTTAACTAATAAGTTATATATTCCTTCTAATCCATACTTTAATTTTTTTACTTTTAAGTCATCACATTCTTCATATTTAGATATAAACGATATGGATGAATTAATAAACTTTTCTTTCATATACTACCTCACTGCATGATAAGTATAACTCAATATTATTGAGGAATAAATATTGTTTGCTTCAAGTAACTTGCTAGGAGTTTTAATTTTTAAAAATGTTTGTTTTGGCATTGCTTTTGTAATTTTAAGGCAAAAAATAAATCATTCGGAACAAAAAGGTATCTTTTGTTAAATAATTGTGGTATCTTTGGAGTGGTTTATAACTCAGGATATGACATTGGTTGCAAACTTTGTCGAGCGGTTTTTCTTGAATTTAAACTCATTAGTGTGGTATCTTAAGTATGAGGTAGGAAGGTGAGGTGTGATATGATCGGTAAAGTTAAGTGGTTTAATAACGAAAAAGGTTATGGCTTCATAGAGTACGAAGATCTTGAAGATATTTTTGTTCATTATTCAGCTATAATTAAAGAAGGCTACAAAACTTTAAAAGAAGGAGCTATCGTTAGTTTTAAATTAATCGAAACTTCTAAAGGCTTACAAGCAGTAGATGTATGCGAAAAAGAATTAACTACTATTTAATTTAGTAGTTTTTTTCTTCCTAACGTGATATAATAGATATAGAAAGTTAGGTGGAATTATGGAATTAAATATAAGAGGGGATAAGATAGCAGTTACGAAAGCTATTAAAGATTATATTACCGAGAAGATGGAGAGACTCAATAAGTATTTTGAAGGTGCTAAAAACATTAAAGCAAGTGTACTTATTCGAGTTAAGAATAACGAGCAAATTATTGAGGTTACTGTTCCTACAAGTAAGTTTACACTAAGAGCAGAGGAAAAACATGATGATTTGTATGCAGCAATTGATTTAGTTATGGATAAACTAGAAAGACAAATACGGAAGAATAAAACAAAGTTAAATAATAAATATAAAAATATTATTCAACTCGATTTAGTTATGGATGCACCAGATGAGGAAGAGGAAGAAGAACAGAAAATTGTTAAAAGAAAAAATATTGATACCAAACCAATGGATGAAGAAGAAGCAATTCTTCAAATGGAACTTTTGAATCATGATTTCTTTGTATTTAAAAATGTAGATGAAGAATGTGTTTCTGTTATGTATAAAAGGCGAGATGGAAATTACGGAATTATTAATGTAAAATAGTATTTATGACTTATGCAAAAAATTTGACTTTTAACATAAAATATAGTAATATTATGTTGTAAATGTTCTCGCTCCCGGATGGCGCGAGTAATAAGTTATTCCGGACGACGATGTTTCTCGCTCTCGGGTGGTGCGAGTAAATAAATTATCCCGAAAGAAAATCAGAAACTTTATCAGAAATGATAGAGTTTTTTAAGTTTTATATTGACGAACGTATGTATATGCGATATAATTATGATGTTAAGATTGGGGGATTTGTAAATGCAAGTAAAAACGGGATATATTTATCATATTAAGGATGAATTTTTTGATGTTGTAAATGATGATAATCTTATGACAAATCATGAACGTGGTAAAAAGAGGCCAACATATTTTACTATTAAAGATGGTGATATATTATGGTTTATACCTTTAAGTAGTAGAATTGAAAAATATCAGAGAATTGTAAATAAAAAGATGGCTAGATATGGTCGATGTGATACTATTATGATTAGAAATGTATTAGGAAAAAGTGTTGCAATTTTATTGCAAAATGCATTTCCTACTTTAGAAAAATATATTGATCATGTACATTTAATGAGTGATGGGAGTCCGGCAAAAGTTATCGATTCTCTTAAAAAAGAAATTTTAAATAACTTTAATTATTTAATGAAAATGAAATCTAAAGGTATTAATTTGTTTTTTACAGACATTGATAAAATTGGAGATCAAATGCTGCAAGAACTTAGAGTAAGTAGTTAATGGGTTGTTTAGACTTATTATTTTTACAATAATTGATAGAATATATCCGTTAAATGTGATATAATCTTTGTTATGGATGGTGATATAGATGGGTTTTTTAAAAAAACTATTTGATACAGAATATAAAGAATTAAAAAAATTTCAAGCAATCGCTGATGAAATTGTGGCACTTGATCCTGAATACTCTAAGTTAAGTGATGATGAGTTAAAGGCAAAAACGGAAGAGTTTAAGAAGGAATTAGAGAGTGGTAAAGACTTAGATGATTTAATTGTACCTGCTTTTGCAACAGTCCGTGAAGCTGCTTACCGTGTGATTGGTGAGAAACCATATTACGTGCAAATACTTGGTGGTTTAGCACTCCATTTTGGTAATATTGCTGAGATGAAGACTGGTGAAGGTAAAACGTTAACAGAGACAATGCCAACTTATTTGAATGCTTTAACTGGTAAGGGAGTGCATATTGTTACTGTTAATGAATTCTTAGCTAAACGTGACTCTGAGTGGATGGGAAATATTTATCGTTTCCTTGGTTTAACAGTTGGTCTTAATATGCGTGCTCTTAGTTTTAAGGAAAAGCAGGATGCTTATGCTTGTGATATTACTTATTCAACCAATAATGAGATCGGATTTGATTATCTAAGAGATAATATGGTAGTGCAAGCAGAAAGAAGAGTACAGAGGGGACTAAATTATTGTATTGTCGATGAGGTTGATTCTATTTTGATTGATGAAGCTCGTACACCACTTATTATTTCCGGTGGAAGAATGCAGTCTAATAATATGTATATAGATGCTGATAGAGCAGTGAAAAGACTACAGGAAACTGATGACTTTGTAATTGATGCGAAAACAAAAAGTGTATCTTTGACTGAGGAAGGTAGTAAAAAGATCGAACAGTTCTTTCATTTGAAGAATTTATATGATTTAGATAATACAGCTTTGGTGCATCATTTAACGCAGGCTTTGAAGGCTAATTATGGATTTAAAAAAGATGTTGATTATGTCGTACAAGATGACAAAGTTATTATTGTCGATCAATTTACCGGTCGTTTAATGCAAGGTAGACAGTTTAGTGAGGGTCTTCATCAAGCGATTGAAGCAAAAGAGGGAGTTACCATTAATACAGAAACTAAGACGATGGCTACGATTACTTTCCAAAATTTATTTAGAATGTATAATAAACTATCTGGTATGACGGGTACAGCGAAAACAGAAGAAGAAGAGTTTAGAAACATTTATAATATGTATGTTATCCAAATTCCTACCAATAAACCTGTTATTCGTGAAGATTTAGCCGATTTAGTTTATGCGAATCAAAAAGCAAAATATAAAGCAATTATTAATACCGTTAAAGAAATACATGCAACGGGTAGACCAATACTTATTGGTACGATTAGTGTAGAAGCGAATGAATATTTAAGTAGTTTACTTGATAAAGCTCATTTGAAGCATGAAGTATTAAATGCGAAAAATCATGAACGTGAAGCAGAGATTATTGCTAAAGCTGGTGAGAAAGGTGCTATTACTCTTGCTACTAACATGGCTGGTCGTGGTACCGATATTAAGCTTGGCGAGGGAGTTCGTGAACTTGGTGGTTTATGTGTCATTGGTACAGAGCGTCATGAGTCACGTCGTATTGATAATCAGTTACGTGGTCGTGCTGGTCGTCAAGGTGATCCAGGTATGAGTCAATTCTTTGTATCATTTGAAGATGATTTGATGAGAAGATTTGGTACAGATAGAATTAAAGGAATGCTTGAAAATCTAGGGGTAGGAGACCAAGCGATTCGAAGTAAAGCTTTAACTCGTTCCATTGAATCAGCTCAGAAAAAGGTTGAAGGTAACAACTATGATATTCGTAAGAGTCTACTTGACTATGATAATGTTTTAAATGAACAAAGAGAGATTATTTATGCAAGACGTAATGAAATACTGGATATGGATTCTATTCATGAACGTGTCATAGAAACATTTAAGAACGTTATTCATGATGTATGTGCTAGCCACATTGAACCAGAAGGTTATTTAACGGAAGCGGATAAAGATGATATTACAGAATATGTAAATAATAATTATTTAAAGAAAAACAATTTAAAGTTTGTGGATATTAAAGACTTGAGTGATGAAGAAACAGAACAATTTATTACGGATTTAGTTATCAAAGACTACGAGGATAAAATTAAAGATGTTCCAGTAAGTGATGATTTTGAGAAAGCGATTAGCCTACGTGTCATTGACTCTAACTGGGTAGAGCATATGAGTGCCATGGACCATTTAAAAGAAGGTATTGGTTTGCGTGGTTACGGACAAGTAAATCCAGTTCAAGCTTATACGATGGAAGGCTTTGAATTGTTTGAAGATTTATTAACAAGAATCGATAATCAAACGGCAACATTCTTACTAAATGCTGAGATTAGACAAAATGTGACCAGAAAACAAACTTTAGAGGGAAAAGCAAATGATGGAAAAGAAAAAGAGAAGGCTGCTCCTAAAAGAGTAAATAAGATTGGTCGGAATGACCCATGTCCTTGCGGCTCCGGAAAAAAATATAAGCAATGTTGCGGGAAGAATGCATAAATAAAAAAAATTAATATTAATAAAATCAAAAACTGGTTCGGATTTTTATGAAACGTCCACCAAACATTAAAAATATGTAGTAAAATGAAGGTGTGAACAAGAATTTAATTTGCTCGCACCTTTTAATTTAGAAAGGAGGCTTTAATGGAAGAAAAAAATAATATAGTTATATATCAATTAGAAGATGGTAAGACAAAGATAGATGTAAAACTTGATGGGGAAACCGTATGGTTATCACAGCAACAAATGGCAGAGTTATATGATACAACTAAACAAAATATTAGTTTACACATAAAAAACATTTTTGATGAAGAAGAATTAGATGAAGATTCAACTGTCAAGGAATTCTTGACAGTT
>CALVHK010000039.1 GCA_944327405.1 uncultured Bacilli bacterium
AAAATTTAAGTAACATTTTGTTCCTTTTGTTGTAAATGGTGTAACAGTTAACATTTGTGTTGCTGCATCATAGCTTAAATCAACACTTTCATCTTCTTCACCATCAATCGTACAATAACTAGTATCCAAAAGTTCATAATTACCTTCTGGTATAGTATCTACTGATTCTCCATCTACGGTAATTGCAACAATATTTAAATCTGCCAAACTATAATTTACAGTTCCATTAATGAGTGGTATTTTATCTGTATATACATATTTTGCTCTTGTAAAATTTAGTATGACTGCACTAATAATTAATACTGCTATTACTCCAATAATCATGTTTTTTTTTATATGACTCTTCTTTAATACCTCAAATTTCATAACTCTCACCTTCCTGGAAGTACTGCTTCATTTACTTTTTTATTATAAAAGTTTATCTTGAATATGACATATTATGTCGTATTTATTATAATATAAATTTTAGCTTGCGTCAACAAAAATACGACTTTTTAGGTCGTGGATAGATAAATGTTAATATGACATAATAAGTCATAAGGTGAGATTATGATTAAAGAGTATCGTTTAAAAATGGGATTAACTCAGGAACAGTTGGCAGAAAAGTTAGATATTAGTACTAGACATTTGCAAAGAATTGAAGCTAATATATGTAGTACGAAACTTGAAATGTTGATGAAGATAATTGATGTTTTGAAGATTGATGATAAAGATGTTTTAAAAATGCTTAAAGATAAAAAATAGTGTTGATAACATGTCGGTTATCAACACTATTTGTTTATGAATAAAGATGGAGTATCTGCCATTTCTTCAGGGTATGCAATATCCATGTATTCTAGTATGGTTGGTGCTACATTGGTTAGGTCTCCACTTTTTTTAAGTTCTACGTTTAAATCCGTTATGATAAATGGTACTTTGCTTGTGGTATGGGTTGTCACAGGATTACCAAATTCATCAAGCATAATATCCGCATTACCATGATCTGCTAGAATAATCATTGTGTAGAAGTTATCTTCTGCTACTTCAAATAGTCGCTCTAGGCATACATCTACGGTTGTTACCGCTTTCATGGTTGCTTCTAAGTTACCTGTGTGCCCTACCATGTCAGGATTGGCTAGATTCATGAAAATGAAATCCGTGTCTTTTTCCATGGCTTGTATGGCTTTTTTGGTGACATCGATTGCACTCATTTCCGGTTTTAAATCATAAGTCTCTACTTTTGGTGATGGTATTAATATTTTATCACATTTATCAACTTTACCATTATACATGCCATCAAAGAAGTATGTTACATGGGCATATTTTTCAGTTTCAGCAATACGTGCTTGGGTAATACCTAGTTTACTTAAATAGATTCCTAAAGGGTTAGTTACATTAATGTCTTCTAGGAAGTTTTCCGTTTTGATGTCTTTATCTAATGGGAAAAAGCTATAAACTTTTAAATCTTGATATTTGTATGTTGGAAATTCGGAAAATGATTCACTCGCAAAAGCTTTTATGATTTGTTTTGCTCGATCACTTCTAAAGTTCATCCATAAAATAATATCCCCGTCTTTAATGGTATCATTTGGATTAATAATTAATGGATATAAAAATTCATCGGTTTGATTCTTTTTGTAAAGCATTAAAATACCATCGGTTGCACTTTTGGCTTTGATGCCTATTCCTTTGGTTAAAAGGTCATAATAAGTTCTTGTACGGTCATAGTTGGTATCTCGATCCATAGCATAATACCTTCCACATACACTTGCTATATCTGCCTTAGGATCATCTGCTATTTTTTCTTCTAAGTCTTTTACAAAGTTAATTGCCGCATTTACCTTAGTGTCTCTTCCATCTGTGATAAGATGAAAGTTTATTTTTTTGGCATTATTCTCTTTTAGTATGTCATAAACACTTAAGAAATGTTCTAGGTTAGAGTGTACTTTTCCGTCACTATATAGTCCCATGATATGAACGGTTTTTTCTTGTGCTTCTTTTAAAAACTCGTTGAATAATAGGTTGTCTTTGTAAACACTTTTCAAAAATTCGCTAATTCTTGGTCCGTGTTGTAATATTTTTCTTCCGGCACCAATTGTCATGTGCCCTATTTCACTGTTGCCAAATTCACCCTCATTTAATCCAACATATTCTTCTGAAGCATAAAGAGTTGTATGGGGGTATGTATTCCATAAACGGTCAAAGTTTTTGGTGTCGGCCATTTTTATGGCATTTCCATATTCCTCTTCTCGGTATCCAAAACCATCTAAAACAACTGTTAAAATTTTTCGCATATTTTTTTCACCTTTTTTCTTTTTAATCATAACATAGTTTTACAAAAAATACAAACTTTCACGAAAAAAAAGGATTTGCATCCCCTTTTATATTTTAAGTAATTTTTTGTCATATCTAAGTCTATCAGCGATAGTTGCAATAAACTCAGAGTTGGTTGGTTTAGCTCGTTCAAAAGCGACACTGTTGCCGAATATTTCTTCCATTAAATCGTAGTCTCCTCTATTCCAACTTACTTCAATTGCATGACGAATTGCTCTTTCCACACGGGAAGCTGTGGTTGAGAAGCGAAGGGCTACTTCCGGATATATTTCTTTGGTGATTCCACCATAACTATCACTATTTTTGTAGAATAAGAATACACTTTCTCGAATATAACTGTAGCCTTTGATGTGAGACGGTATTCCTAATTGGTGTAGTATTTTACTAATTGCTACATGCAGTTCTCGTTCTTGGTCGTTTAGTTCCGCTACTTTCAAGTTTTCTCTTTTTGCAAGTTCAATAATTCTTGTTTCTAGGGCTAACATACTAAATGGTTTTAACATGTAATAGCTAACACCATAGTTGTTTGTCATATTGACTGTGTACTCTTTTTTGTAGCTGGTGAGTACGATTACTTTCTTCTTGATGTTTTCATTTTTCATTCTTTCTAGTATGGTTAGACCATCTACGCCAGGTAAAATGATGTCCATACAGATAATATCATATTCCGATTTGTGGTTGATGATGTAATCTAAGGCATCTTTACCATTGTTAATTACTTTTACTACTTTGATTACTGCGTGACTACTAAATTGTTTTTCGATTTTAGCAGTGATTGACTCATTGTCATCTACTACTAGAACTCTTGTTACGTTTTCCATTTTAATCTCCTTCAAATTAGTTATTATTTACTACACGCAAGATCATTATATCACATAATTAGACATTATACTAGTAAATCTTTTGTCTAGTTGTGTAAAGATATGTCGAGGAGTGTCGAAAAAAATAACAACTGTTACCTAGTTGTCATTTTTTGAGCTATTTTTGAGATATTTTCAGGGTTTAGAATCGATGAGCATATGATAAAGCCATCAATTAGTTTTAAGTTTAATAAGTCATCGACATTTTCAGGTTTGATGCTTCCTCCAAAAACTACAGGTAATTCTAATCCATAATAATCTTTCACTAATTTTTTGATAAAAAGAATCATGGATCTAATTTTGAGTAAATTATGAGTGGTAACATTACCTATCAAGTAGCTTGGTTCGTAAGCGATAATTATATTCTTTAACTCTTCATTATTTAGTTTGTTGAAAATTCTAGCTATTTGACGCTCTAGTACCTGGTATTCTACTCGGCGGCTCGCCTCTTCTAGGGATTCCCCTACACAATAAATTACTTTTATATCATTTTCTAGAGCATCTTTTATTTTTGATAGTAAATCAATCTCACTTTCTTTGTAATATTTTCTTCTTTCATAGTGGCCGATGATGGCATATTTTACATCCAGACTTTTTAGTTGATGAATGGATATGTCTCCGGTTAAGTTTAATTTTTCATTTGAATCTATGTCTTGAACGCATAGATTTATATGTGAATCTTTAAATAATGGTAAATAAATGGATGAAGGTGCTAAAATCAAGTTTATTTTTTCATGGTTTATGTTTGTTAAAGCATCTTTATATTCTAGCATCTCTTCATATGTTTTATTTGCTTTTAAATTACAAATCAAGTACTTCAATGTCGTCTTCCTCTCCTATTGCTTCAATACCTGGTAGTGATCCATTCGCAATATATTCTAATGTTGCTCCCCCGCCACTAGATATGTTTGGAAAAACTCCTTTGAATCCTAAAGTATTGACTGCTCCTACAGTGTCGCCACCACCAATTACCACTTGATCTTTTTTTTCTTTTAAAATATTTAATATTTCGGTTGTTCCATTGGCAAATTCTTTTTCTTCATATATTCCCATTGTTCCATTTATAAATATACTTGCACTTTCATTAATAATATTCCCATATTTTTTAATGGTTTTTGCTCCTACATCCTTAATGACATCGTTTGTTTCAATTTCGTTAATATTTTTCATGTCAGGTACATCGGAATAAGTTGTTGTTACAATGGCATCTAGTGGAAACGCGAATTTATCTTTGAATTCTAACATCAATTTTTTTAGTTCTTTGATCGTTTCGGGATTATCAGTTTTTAGAGATGCGCCAACATTTAGGCCTAAAGCACTTAAGAAAGAATTCGCAATTCCCCCACTCACTAATAAATGCTCGCATTTTGGTAGTAAAGAATGAATGATGCTTAATTTATCATCTACTTTGGCTCCACCCATCATCACCGTAAAAGGTCTTGCCGGATTCATGATCTGTTTATCTAACATCGCTTTTTCTTTTTCTACTAAAAATCCTAGACAGCTTGGTAAGTATTTTGGAATTCCAACAACTGTTGTGTGAGCGCGGTGGGCTACAGCAAAAGCATCGAAGACAAATACTTCGCCTAAACTAACAATACTCTTTGCTACATCTTCATTTAAAATGCTTTCCCATTTGTTTGGGACATCTAAAAAACGAGTGTTTTCTAAAAGAAGAATTTCACCACTTTGAAGTGATAAAGCTGTGTTTTTGGTTTCACTAGATAAAATATCGCTTGCAAATTTCACCGGTCTATTTAGGAGACGTTCTAAACTGTTTTTGACTGGCAGTAAGGAGTTTTTCGCTTTATCTTCTTCCGTTTTTACTCTTCCTAAATGGCTTAATATGATGATTTTACAGTTTTTACTTAGTAAATAATTAATCGTTTCTAGACTTCCCTTAATTTTTGTTTCATCTGTTATATTACCATTCATTATGGGAACATTAAAATCACATCTAAGTAATACTCTTTTATTATCCACATACATGTTTCGTAATAGTTGTTTCATTTTATCCCTTCTTATCCGTATCTATTATACCTTAAAACAAGACTATTTTACAACATATTTTGCTTATTTTTTACGTCAATTTTTGTCGAACTTTTGTACTTGATTTTTTAAAGTTAAATATACTATACTAAAAGTGTTTTCAATTTGGTAAAGTGCCTGCTTCATTTGTGAGTAATTTAAATTGCTTGATTAATTTCAGGGGGTTTTTACGAAAGCGAGTGATGTAAATGAGTGATACGAAACTATTACTGATTATAATAATTTTGCTCATCTCTATTATTAGAGAAGAGCAAAAGAAAAGACGCTGATGTAGCGCCTACAAACATTTGCAGGTGCTATCCAATTGGATAACACTTACATAATAAATATATCATAATTTAGGTAAATTAACAACTGGAAATTGTTGATCTTGTATAAATATTTTGATTTTGCTCTTCATATAATTAAATAAAAAGGAGAAGAGTATGAACCGAATATTAGTTATCGTAGTAATATTGTTAATACCTATTGCTTTATTTACAGAGAAAGATCAAGATGAAGAAGTTTTAAAGACAACAGAAACAGATTCTATTTCTTTGGAAGTTCCTTTAGCAGGTGAAGAAGAGACTCTGGAAGAAGAAAACGTTCAAGTAGTTTTAAGTTATAATCAAGACAAAAGTGATGCTTTTAGCATGGATCTAGAAGACTATGTAATCGGGGTTGTAGCAGGGGAAATGCCAGCATCCTTTGATATGGAAGCGCTAAAGGCTCAAGCGGTTGCATCTCGTACTTTTGCACTTTATAAAATGGATTCTGTTAATAATTATGTATTAAGTACAACCATTAGCGATCAGGTTTATTTAACCGTTGATGAAATGAAAGAAAAATGGGGTAGTGATTTTGAGTATTATTATAACCGAGTTAAAAGTGCGGTAGAGGCAACGTCTGGTGAGATTTTGACCTATAATGGTAATATTGCTTCTACTTATTATTTTGCTATATCTAATGGGTATACGGATGATGCTTTAACCGTATTTAACGAAGATAAAGATTATTTGGTGAGCGTAGAGTCTCTTTGGGATAAGAAATATCAGTCATACTCTTCTACCTATACTTTGAGTAAGGCATCATTTTTAAATAAGCTTGGACTTACGGGAGATAGCATAACCATTTCTAATGTAGTTCGAGCTAGTAATAATTATATAAGACAAATCGATATTAATGGGACAACATTTACAGGGATTGAAGTTTTTAATAAGTTAAATTTAAAGTCTACCGATTTTACCATTACCGTTAATGGTGATGATGTTTCTATTCTTACTTATGGCTTTGGTCATGGTGTTGGTATGAGTCAATATGGAGCTCAAGGGATGGCGAGTTCAGGATACACTTATCAAGATATTTTGAAACATTATTATCAAAATACAGAAATTGTTAAAATTTAGTATAAAATCTTAATATTTGCTCAACTTAATAGTAGGAAAGGTGATTTAAGTTGAAGCATAGGAAATTAAAAGGGTATGTATTACCGACATTGTATGTGATTGTGCTCATTGTTATTTTTGGGGCAGTTAGTTTAGTAAGTAGTTTGATGCAAGTAAATCCTAATTATTTGTATTCGGTAGATGTCATGAAAGATGTAACGACTAGTGTTGTAGAAACAGAGGAAGAGACAAAACAAATTGTAAGGCCATATACAAGTGATAGTGTCAGAATTAAAACTTATTTTTATGATGTAGCTGCTGATGCCGAAGAGCAAGAAAAGTCTTTAATTTATTTTGAAAACACTTATATGAAAAATACAGGAGTTTTGTATCAGGCCGATGAAGTATTTGATTGTGTAGCTGTTTTAAATGGGACGGTATTAAATATTTACGAAGACGATATTTTAGGGAATATGGTAGAAGTAGAACATAATCCGAATTTAAGAACGATTTATTACAGTTTGGGTAGTGTTAATGTGGAAGTTGGAGAAGTACTAGCTCAAGGCGATATTATTGGTACTTCTGGAGAAAATAATATTACGGATGCGGCAAATAATTTGCTTTTTGAAGTTTATTATAATGGAACTTTATTAAATCCTGAAGAATTTTATTCTATGGATGTTACTACTTTAAATTAGTATAATTAACCACTCTATTTCATAAAATGAAAGGGGTGGTTTAATTGATTTTAGCTAGTACAATTATCAAGGAAGCTAACTATTTATTAAGTACCAATAAAACAATTAGAGAGGCAGCGCTTGATTTAGGGTTATCTAAAAGTGAATTGCATCGACATATGAGTGGAGCTTTACGAAAGATTGATTTTGAACTTTATTTAAGGGTTAAAAAAATGTTTTTGGAGCATAATAAAAATAGACATATAAGAGGGGGAGAAGCAACAAGAAAAAAGTATAGTTTAGGGTGAAGGACATGAAAGAATTAATGGTTTATTTTTGTGATGATACACTGTCTGTTTTATATCAAGATCGAATCATTAAAAAGAATTTTAAAAGTATCGAGAAAGGCCAAGTAATTGATGCGAAAGGGTTTATGGATAGTTTTTTAGAACTCTTAAAGAAAGAGAAAATTAAAAGTAAGCTTTTTGGAGATAAAATATATGTTGTAAAAGATGCTTATCATAATGTTCGGGATTTATTTTTTTTAGAAAATCTATTTACGCAGTTGGGGTTCGTAAAAGTGATTTTTTTTGATATAAAAAAACTTTTTCGAGATGATTATACTTATATTGGGGTTTATCAAGATTATATTGTGTTTTACTTAGATGATCCAGTTGTTCTAACTTTGAATTATTTTAAAGATATTCCAAAGATGATTGATTATTTTAAAGGTTATTATCATGGATATGTTTTGTTATTTGGATCAAACGAAAACATTCCAAATATTCAATCAAACTTAGTAAATCTCTATTATATTGATGATTTTCAGAACTATGTTACACAAAGTTTACCAAAAGTAAAAAAATATGGTGCATAACATCATATTTTTTTTGACAATAATTCTATTTTATAATATAATTACTAGTAGTAAATTAGCGTGGGGGACATGCTTTTTGTGTGGTATGGGAGTGAGAATTATGATTAAATTTATTGTTGTAGATGATGAGGCGAAAGAAGTAGAGCATGTTAAAACTTTAATTCGGGAAGTAGTGAGTGATGCAGAAATAATTAGTTTTTCTAAAATTACTTCTGATTTAAAGAAGGAAATTGAAAATCTGGATGAACATAAGATTTACATTCTAGATATTGAACTTGCTAATAAAGTTAGTGGTATTTCTATTGCTAAATTAATTAGAGAAGTGGATTGGGAAAGTGAGATTGTTTTTATTACGAATCACGATAAGATGTTTGAAAGTACTCATAGAAGTGTTTATGAAGTATTTGATTTTATTGAAAAATTCCATGATTTTGATCGGAGATTTAAAAAAGCGATTAAAAATATTTTAAAAAGAAATTTTGATAATAAAATGTTTAAGTATGATGTAAATAATGTCGAATTAAATATTTATTACAGAGCGATTCTTTATATTTATAGAGATACTGAAGAAAGAAAATTAGTGATTGTTACTCCTACTAATAAATATAAAGT